>NZ_BAAAKJ010000225.1:0-4748 GCF_039527695.1 Kitasatospora putterlickiae | reverse complement strand
TCGCCGTCGTTCCGTCGGTCAGAGCTTGCGCAGCAGCGCCCGGCGGACCTTGTGGTCCTGGCCCTTCTGCAGGATCAGGGTGGCCCGGCCCCGCGTCGGCAGCACGTTCTCCAGCAGGTTGGGCCGGTTGATGGTGCGCCAGACCTGGCGGCCGTACTCCATCGCCTCCTCCTCCGGCACCTCGGTGAAGCGGCGGAAGTAGGAGTTCGGGTCCTGGAAGGCGGTCCGCCGCAGCTTGCGGAAGCGGTCCAGGTACCAGCTCTCGATGTCGTCGGTGCGGGCGTCGACGTAGATGGAGAAGTCGAAGTAGTCGGCCACCGCGAGGCGGGTGCGGCCGTCCGTGCCGGGCAGGGCCGGCTGGAGCACGTTCAGTCCCTCGACGATGAGGATGTCCGGGCGCTCCACGGTGAGCCGCTGGTCCGGCACGATGTCGTAGACCAGGTGCGAGTAGACCGGCGCGGTGACCCGCTCCTTGCCGGCCTTCACGTCCGCGACGAAGCGCGTCAGCGCCCGGCGGTCGTAGGACTCGGGGAAGCCCTTGCGGGCCATCAGGCCGCGCCGGCGCAGCTCGGCGTTGGGCAGCAGGAAGCCGTCGGTGGTGACCAGCTCGACCCGGGGGTGCTCGGGCCAGCGGGCCAGCAGCGCCTGCAGCAGACGGGCGGTGGTGGACTTGCCGACCGCCACCGAGCCGGCCACGCCGATGATGAACGGGGTGCGGGTGCGCTCGGTGTCCGGGGTGTCCAGGAAGGTGCCCAGCGTGCCGCGCAGTTCGTGCGTGGCGTGGATGTAGAGGTTCAGCAGCCGGGACAGCGGGAGGTAGACGTCCCGGACCTCGTCGAGGTCGAGGGCGGTGCCGAGACCGCGCAGCCGTTCCACCTCCTCGGCGGTCAGCGGCAGCGGCGTACGCTCGCGCAGCGCGCTCCACTCGGCCCGGCTGAGGTCCACGTAGGGGGACGGCGAGGGACCGGGCGTGGTGTCGCCCCGCGTACAGAGTTCGGTCAGCACATGCTCCATTGTGGGCCGTAGCGCCGTTCGGGGTGGTTGT
Source organism: Kitasatospora putterlickiae (assembly GCF_039527695.1). Lineage (NCBI taxonomy): Bacteria > Bacillati > Actinomycetota > Actinomycetes > Kitasatosporales > Streptomycetaceae > Kitasatospora > Kitasatospora putterlickiae. Next base: position 3,703 of record NZ_BAAAKJ010000225.1, on the reverse strand, counting down.
GGTGTCGGTCACGGCCGGCGGGCGGACCGTGCGAAAAGGGCGCTCGGACCGCCCTTATGCTGGCACGCATGTGCGGAATTGTTGGATACGTGGGCTCCCAGCCCGCCCTTGACGTAGTAATCGCAGGCCTGCAGCGACTGGAGTACCGGGGTTACGACTCGGCCGGTGTCGCGGTGCAGGTGCAGGGCTCCGACGGGCAGTGGAGCCTCGCCACCGACAAGCGGGCCGGGAAGCTCGCGAACCTGGAGAAGTCGCTCGCCGAGACCCCTCTTCCCGGCGGCACCACCGGCATCGGCCACACCCGCTGGGCCACCCACGGCGGCCCGACGGACGCCAACGCCCACCCCCATCTGGACGACGCCGCCCGGGTGGCGGTCGTCCACAACGGCATCATCGAGAACTTCGCGCTGCTCCGCGCCGAGCTGGCCGAGCGCGGCCACGTGCTGCGTTCGGAGACCGACACCGAGGTCGTCGCGCACCTGCTCGGCGAGGAGTACCGGGGCGACCTGGCGGAGGCCATGCGCGCCGTCTGCGTCCGGCTTGAGGGCGCGTTCACCCTGGTCGCGGTGCACGCCGACGCCCCGGACGTGGTGGTCGGCGCCCGTCGCAACTCGCCGCTGGTGGTCGGGCGCGGCGAGGGCGAGAACTTCCTCGCCTCGGACGTGGCCGCGTTCATCGCGCACACCCGCGAGGCGATCGAGCTGGGCCAGGACCAGGTCGTCGAGCTGCGCCGGGACGGCGTGACGGTGACCAACTTCGACGGCACCCCCGCCGACGTGCGCGAGTACCACGTCGACTGGGACGCCTCGGCCGCCGAGAAGGGCGGCTACGACTACTTCATGCTCAAGGAGATCGCCGAGCAGCCGAAGGCCGTCGCGGACACCCTGCTCGGCCGGATCGGCACCGACGGCCGGCTCACCCTCGACGAGCTGCGGATGTCCGACGCCGACCTGCGCGCGGTCGACAAGGTCGTCATCGTCGCCTGCGGCACCGCCTTCCACGCGGGCATGATCGCCAAGTACGCGATCGAGCACTGGACCCGGATCCCGTGCGAGGTGGAGGTCGCCTCCGAGTTCCGCTACCGAGACCCGATCATGGGGCCGGGCACGCTGGTCATCGCCATCTCGCAGTCCGGCGAGACCATGGACACCCTGATGGCGCTGCGGCACGCGCGCGAGCAGGGCGCCAAGGTGCTGGCGATCTGCAACACCAACGGCTCGACCATCCCGCGCGAGTCGGACGCGGTGCTGTACACCCACGCCGGCCCCGAGGTGGCCGTCGCCTCCACCAAGGCGTTCCTGACCCAGCTGGTCGCCTGCTACCTGGTGGCGCTGTACCTGGGCCAGGTGCGCGGCACCAAGTGGGGCGACGAGATCCTCGCCGTCATCAAGGAGCTCGGCGACGCGCCCAAGCAGGTCGAGCAGGTGCTGGAGACCATGGAGCCGGTGCGCGAGCTGGCCCGCTCCCTGGCGGACGCGCGCTCGGTGCTGTTCCTGGGCCGGCACGTCGGCTTCCCGGTGGCCCTGGAGGGCGCGCTCAAGCTCAAGGAGCTCGCCTACATGCACGCCGAGGGCTTCGCGGCCGGCGAGCTGAAGCACGGGCCGATCGCGCTGATCGAGGAGGGTCTGCCGGTCGTGGTCGTCGTGCCGTCGCCGCGCGGGCGCTCGATCCTGCACGACAAGATCGTCTCCAACATCCAGGAGATCCGGGCCCGTGGTGCGCGGACCATCGTGATCGCGGAGGAGGGCGACGAGGCGGTCGTCCCGTACGCCGACCACCTGATCCGCATCCCGGTCACGCCGACCCTGCTGCAGCCGCTCGTCTCCACCGTGCCGCTGCAGGTCTTCGCCTGCGAGCTCGCCACGGCCAAGGGCCACGAGGTCGACCAGCCGCGCAACCTGGCGAAGTCGGTCACCGTCGAGTAGCCCGGCCGGTGCCCCTGCGGTGGCTGCGTCCTACCGCAGGGGTGCCGTGTCGAGAGTGAACGAGAACGGCGCGGGCAGGTCGATCGGCTTGCCGAACTCGACCTTGGTCCGGGTGATGTAGTCGTCGCCCTCGGGGTTGGTGAACAGAGTGACGGTGCGCTCGTCGCGGTCGATCAGCAGGTAGCAGGGGATTCCCGCAGCGGCGTAGCCCCTGCGCTTGGGCTCGCGGTCCTTGTGCGGGTTGATCGAGGTGACCTCGAAGACGAGTAGGACGCCTCCCGCCGGGGCCCAGGAATCCAGATGGTCGAACTGGTCGGCCGGGACGATTGTGCCGTCGGGGATGAACCGGCCCTTGGGAGTGATCAGGCCCTTGACGCCGGCGATGTCCAAATCGATCGCGGCGCTTCGAAAGAACTGCTTGGCGAGCTTCGAGACGGCGCCCTCGTGCTGTCCGCTTGGTGGCGGCGTCACGACGATCTCCCCTTCGATGAATTCGGCTTTGCTCCCCACGGGGGCGTCCAACTCCAGAAACGCCTGGAGGAGGCTGTCCTCGCCCAGCGGGTGCTCGACTGCCGGCATGGCGACCATGGCCCTTCTCCCTCCTGTGGGTCCGTGCCGAGCCACACGGTAGGCATCCGGACCGACACCGGTGGAGGATCGACGTGGGTGTCACTCGAAAGTGTGCCGCAGGCCCGGCTGCCGTGGGGCGGTGACGCGGGCTAGCGTCGCGGTAGCCGACCGCTGAAGGAGTCTCCGCATGCGTCACGCCCATCGCGTCGAAGTCGTCCGTGCCGCCGAGGCCGCGCTGATGGCCCGGCTCCCCGAGGGGACGCTGATGCAGCGGGCCGCCGTCGGGCTCGCCGCGACCTGCGCGCGGCTGCTGATCCGCCGTCGTGGGCGGGTGTACGGCGGCCGGGTGGTGGTGCTGGCGGGCAGCGGGGACAACGGGGGTGACGCGCTGTACGCCGGGGCGGCGCTGGCACGGCGCGGGGCGGGGGTGTCGGCGGTGCTGCTCGCACCCGGGCGGGCGCACGCCGGGGGGCTCGCGGCGCTGCGGGCGGCCGGTGGGCGGGTGGTGCTGGAGCAGGAAGTCGGCCTGGCCGACTTCTCGCGCGCGGACCTGGTGCTGGACGGTGTCGTCGGCATCGGCGGGAAGGGCGGGCTGCGGCCGGAGGCCCAGCCGTACGCGCGGGCCGGGCGGACCGGGGTGGTGGTGGCCGTCGACGTGCCCAGCGGGGTGGACGCCGACACCGGCGAAGTCGCGGGCGTGGCGCTGCGGGCGGACGTGACGGTGTGCTTCGGCACGTACAAGCCCGGGCTGCTGGTCGATCCGGGTGCCTCGTACGCCGGGGTGGTGCAACTGGTGGGGATCGGGCTGGAGCTGCCGATGGCCGAGGTCGCGGTGCTGCAGCACGCGGACGTGGCCGGACTGCTGCCGGTGCCGGGGGTGGAGAGCGACAAGTACCGGCGCGGGGTGGTCGGGGTGGCGGCCGGGTCGGCGCGCTACCCGGGGGCGGCGCTGCTCGCGGTCGCCGGGGCGCTGCGCGGCGGCGCGGGCGCGGTGCGGTACGTGGGGACGGCGGCCGAGGAGGTGGTGCGGCGGTTCCCGGAGACGCTGGTCACCGAGGGCGGTCCGGCGGGGGCGGGGCGGGTGCAGGCCTGGGTGGTCGGGCCGGGCGGCGGCGAGGGGGCCGAGCGTGCGCTCGCGGAGGCGCTGGCCGCCGACGTGCCGGTGCTGGTCGACGCGGACGGGCTGACCGAGCTGGCCCGGCTCGGGC
>NZ_BAAAKJ010000224.1:36045-37883 GCF_039527695.1 Kitasatospora putterlickiae | reverse complement strand
GCGGCCAGCGCCGGGTCCCCCTCCAGGATCCGCCGGTGCAACTGCTCCAGCTCGGCGCCCGGCCCCACCCCCAGCTCCGCCAGGAACAGCTGCCGCACCCCCCGGAACACCGCCAGCGCGTCCGCCTGCCGCCCGGCCTGGTAGAGCGCGCGCATCAGCAGCCCGTACGCCCGCTCGTGCAGGGGGTGTTCGGTGGTCAGCGAGGTCAGCTCCGGGATGCACCGCGAGTAGCGGCCCAGCGCCAGGTCCAGGCCGATCCGCTCCTCCAGCAGGGTCAGCCGCAGCTCGTCCAGCCGCTGCCGGTGCCGCTCCGCGAACGGCCCGGGGATCCCCGCCAACGGCTCGCCCTGCCACAGCTCCAGCGCCTGGTTGAGCAGGTCGCGGGCGCGCAGCGGCTCGGCCCGGGCGGTCCGCTCCGCCTCGGCGGCCAGCGCCTCCGCCTGCGCCGTGTCCACCGCCAGCTTGGGCAGGACCAGCCGGTAGCCGTCGCCCATCGAGACCAGGACGCTGCCCGGCGCCTTCTCGCCGGACCCCGCTCCCTCCACGGGATCCACGGCGTCCAGCACCTTGCGCCACCGCCACGCGTACGTCCGCACCGTGGTCATCGCCGCACTCGGCGGCTCCTCGCCCCACAGCGCCGCGATCAGGTCCGTGGCGCTCGCCGAATGGCCCGGCCGCAGCAGCAGCACCGCCAGCATCGCCTGCTGCTGCGGGCTGCCCACCTTGAGCGCCGTCGCGCCGCGGTGAGCCCGCATCAGACCCAGTAAGGAAAAACGGAGATCGCGCATCCTGCCCCCTGCCGCCCAGGACAGTGCCCGCCCCGCCCGTGCACATGTCAGCTTCTGTGTGACGCTATTAACCCCGAGGCCGTGCGCGGTGTCGAGGCTCCGTTGAGCCTGTGGTGACCGCGCGTTGAACCCGACCGGCCAGAATCACCGTGCCGGGGGCCGCCGGAGACGGTCCGGCCAAGCCCCCTCCTTCACCTCCCGCGACCGGACACCCCTGGTGCCCGGCCGTGATCGCCCCCGCCCTCGGCCGTCGACGGCGTCGGGCGCCATGACGATACCTTCGGAGGCGGACGTCGTGAACACCGCTTTGCTGTACAACCTGCTCGACGTCGACCCGGCCGACGGGCCGGCCGAACTGCTCCACCGTGCCCGCGGCAGCCGTCACCTGCCCCATCTCGTGCTCTCCGCCCTGGCCCGCGACGACGTCCGGATGGGCGAGCCCGCCCGCGCCGAACTGCGCCGCGCCCGCACCCGCGCCGGCCACTACACCCGGCTCGCCCACGACCTCGCCCGCTCCACCGGCGTCCGGGCCATCCACGGCCTCCCGCTGGCCGGCTACTACCCGGCAGACCTGCTCCGGCCCCAGGACTCCCTCGACCTGGTCGCCCCGGGCGAGGCCGCGCTCTGGCAGGCCGTCGTCCGCCTGGTCACCGACCACCCGGTGGAGACCATCGACGTCACCCTCCTCGGCGAGCGCCCGCACCACACCGCCGTCACCGTCCGCTGGCCCGCCGAGGACCCGCTGCTCGACCCCTGGTACCGCGTCCACCTCACCACGGCCGCCCTCCCCGGCGACCGCACCACCGTCCCGGTCCGCCCCTACCTCGTCGCCGACGACCACGTCGAGTGCCTGATCGCCCTCGCCGAGGCCCACCTGCGCACCCCCGCCGGGACCGACCTCGACCCGCTCACCCTCCTCGACCTCTCCTGTCTCACCCACCAGCCCTTCGAACCCGCCGAGACCGCCGCCGTCCTGGCCGCCTACCGCCTCGCCCCCGAGGCCGCCGCCCTCCTCGACCTCGCCGCCCCCCGCCTCCGCCTCGGCACCCT
>NZ_BAAAKJ010000224.1:21393-35969 GCF_039527695.1 Kitasatospora putterlickiae | reverse complement strand
CCTCGGCGGGACGCTGTGGACCATGGACCTCACCGAGGAGCTGCGCCGCCGCACCGAAGCCGCCGCCACCCCCCGCCTCGCCGCCCGCCCCGGCACCCTGCTGCGCCGCACCGTCATCCGCCACACCTGGGACGAGGCCCGCCTGCTGCCCACCCCCGACCCGGCCACCACCCTCCTCCTCACCCCGGTCGCCGACTACCTCCTCGGCCCCGCCGACCGCACCGCCGCCCTCGCCGCCCTCCACCACTGGGACGCCGCTCAGTAGCCGATCTCCTCCGCCTCACCCAGGTCCTCCACCCGCACCGGCCGCAGCCCCTCGAACCACACACCCACCCCGAACGGCTCACACATCGGCAGACCCCCCTGCGCGAACCGCAGCATCCACCCGTCGACGTAGACGTTCACCTCGGGCGAGTCCAGCGCCGCCTCCTCCTCCGTCACCCCCGACTCCGCGCACACGAACCGCCGTCCCGCCGCCACCACCTCCTCCAGGCGCGCCAACACCTCCCCGAGCAGGCCGAGATCCACCGCCCCGACGTCCTGCCCCGCCTCCACCATGACGTTGACGCCCGCCCCCCACCGCTCCGGCTCCGCCACGCCCCACACCGCGAGCCCGTCCGGCCCGTCGCACACGTGCACCAGCGGTCCCAGGTGCTCCATCGTCCGCTCCCTCTCCTCGTTCCCGGCCGTCACTCGCTCAGGCCCACCCGGCCGGTGCGGCCGGACGCCCACATGGTGTGCTCGCGGGATATCGCGGCCTCCGCCTGGTCGACGAAGGCCGCCCAGGTCGCGGCGTCCGCCCCCTCGTCGGTGAGGGAGAGGATGTGCCGGATCTCCCGCGCGGTCAGGCTGTAGGCGGTGGCCTCGGTTTCGAGCCGCTGCGCCTGGGACCACGCGGTGATTCCCGCGACGCCCGCGCTCACCACGCCGAGCAGGTCGATGGAGAACACGTTATAGGCCTTCAGGACGCCCGCCACGACGCCGGTCATCTCCCCGACCAGCGCGGCACGCCGCCACAGGCGGGACTGCCGGTCGCGGAGCCTGGCCATGCGGGCGTACCACTCGACCTGCTCCGTGAGGCGGTTGTCCCGGTAGGCCGCGATCCGCTCGCCCAGACCGCCGGCCCGGCACCGTTCCATCGCCTCGTTGATGTCGAGGCCGGCCGACACGTCGACGATGTCGAGACCGAGGCTGATCTCGCGCAGCCGGGCGACGAAGAGCCGCCGGGCGGCGTCGGCGGGCATCGACTCGGGGAACGGTTCCCCGCACACCGCGTAGCGCCAGGCGAGCGTCTTGCAGGACTCGGCGGCCGCCCGGCACTCGTACCAGCGGCGTTCGTCGCGCTGCTCGACGATGTAGAGCCGGAGCAGGATGGACGCGATGAAGGCGAGCGCGGCGGCGAACCCCGCCCAGTCGATGCCCCGGCCGCCGGCCCGCAGGGTGATCACGCCGAACGCCGCCGCCAGGAAGAGGATCAGGAGGTTCAGGCGGAGCTGTCCGAAGTAGCGCCGCTTCGAGCGGATCGACGAGCTGTCGGCGTCCTGGAAGAAGGGCGGCAGGTGGTGCCAGGTGAACGCTTCGTGCGGAGGAGTGGCCATGGTGCTCCCCGGGTGTGATGAGCGGTCGATCCGCAAAACCCTAGCGGCGCGGCGCCGGTCACCCGGGCCTTACGCTGAAGTCGACCAGGATTCTCCGACGGGAGGCGGGCGGCATGACGGGCGATCGGGCCGAACTCGGGGTGATCGGCGGCTCCGGGCTGTACGCGCTGCTCGACGACGTGACCGAGGTGGCCGTCGGGACGCCGTACGGGCCGCCGAGCGACTCGGTGTTCATCGGGGAGGTCGGCGGCCGGCGGGTGGCGTTCCTGCCGAGGCACGGGCGGGCGCACGGGATCCCGCCGCACCGGATCAACTACCGGGCCAACCTCTGGGCGCTGCACGCGGTCGGGGTGCGCCAGGTGCTCGGCCCGTGCGCGGTGGGCGGGCTGCGGCCGGAGTACGGGCCGGGGACGCTGCTGGTGCCGGACCAGTTCGTGGACCGCACCGCCGCCCGCGCGCAGACCTTCTACGACGGCGTCCCGCTGCCGGACGGCTCCGTCCCGGGCGTGGTGCACGCGCCGATGGCCGACCCGTACTGCCCGGCCGGGCGCGCCGCCGTGCTGGACGCGGCGCGCGGGGCCGCCTGGGAGCCGGTGGACGGCGGCACGCTGGTGGTGATCGAGGGACCGCGCTTCTCCACCCGCGCCGAGTCGCGCTGGTTCACCGCGAACGGCTGGTCGACGGTCGGCATGACGGGTCACCCGGAGGCCGTGCTGGCCCGTGAACTCGGGCTCTGCTACACCTCGTTGAACCTGGTCACCGACCTGGACGCGGGCGTGGAGAGCGGCGCGGGCGTCACCCACGCGGAGGTCCTGGAGGTCTTCGGCCGCAACGTCGACCGGCTGCGCACCGTCCTGTTCAAGGCGCTGGAGGCGCTGCCGGCCACCCGCGCCTGCCCGTGCCGCCGGGCCCTCGACGGCTTCACCCCCGGCCTGCCCGGCGTGCCGGGGGAGTGACCCGTCAGTCGAGCAGCGCCCGCAGCCACCGCTCCTCGCGCCGCTCGATGTACCCGGTGTTCGCCAGCCAGGTGTCGCCGTGCCCCTCCCGCCACAGCCGCGCCCACGGCTGGACGCCGAGGCCGGCCCGCTCGCGCAGGAAGTCGTGCATGGCCCGGGTGCGCCGCCCCAGCAGCGGCACCAGCCGCCGCCGTTCGTCCTCGTCGAGCCCGTAGGCGTCGACGAGAANNNGCGCAGCCGCTCGGCGGCGTCGGCGCGCCCGACGGCGGGATCGGCGGCGAGCGGGACGAACCCGTGCGCGGCGTAGGCGAGGTCCCAGAGCCGGGAGCCGGGCGCGGCCGTGTCCCAGTCGATGAACGCCCAGCGGTCGGGTCCGTCGTCGATGACCAGGTTCCACGGCGCCAGGTCCTGGTGGGCGATGATCTCACCGGCCGCCGCCGTGTCGTCCCGCATCAGCACCTGCCACCGCGCGTCGGCCGGCGGCGTGAACCCCGCCACGGCGTCATGGAACTCCCTGATCAGCCGTGCCACCCGCGCCAGTCGGTCCACCGGCTCCAGCAGGGCGAACCGCTCGCCGTCCCCGACCATCCGGCCCGGCACGAAGCTCAGCACCTCCCGCCCCTGCTCGTCGAAGCCCAACGGCCGCGGCGCCGCCCGGAACCCCACCCCGTGCAGGTGCGTCAGCAACGCGTGCACGGCCGGCGTCCACGGCCCCACCGGCCGGCGCACCGTGTCCCCGATCCGGACGACGCCGGCGGTGGCGTTCCCGCCGGTCAACCGCTCCTCGACGCGCCCCTCTTGTTCGTCCACGCGCGGACCCTACCGGCCCCGCCCGGCCGGGCGCACCCGAAAAACCCGGTGGCGGCCGCGCTCCGCACGGACGATCATGTCCCGAATGAGCGACCAACCCGAACGCTGGACCGAGGCGACCGTCTACCCCGACATGTGGATGGACCCGGACGACGATCCGCGCGACAACGAGGGCCCGGCTCCGGACGGCGAACTGCCGACCCTGCGGGACGCGATCACCAACTACCGGCTCACCCTGCGCCTGAAGTGCCAGGGCCTGGACGCCGAGCAGCTGGCGCGCCGCTCGGTGCCGCCGTCGACGATGTCGCTGCTCGGACTGGTCCGCCACCTCGCCTCGGTGGAACGCGACTGGCACAACTGGATCACCGACGGCGAGCCGCTGCCCAAGCTGTACGGCGCGCGCGACGCCGACTTCGACGGGGCCGTCGCCGACCAGGCGGTGGTGGACGCCGCGTTCGCCGACCTGGAGCGCGAGCAGGCCGCCCTGGACGCCACCCTCGCCCGCCACGCCGACGACCTCGGCCGGCGCCTGGGCCGGGAACACCTCGCGGTGCGCGAGGTGCTGGTGCACATGATCGACGAGTACGCCCGCCACTGCGGCCACGCCGACCTGCTGCGCGAGTGCGTCGACGGGCGGGTCGGCCAGTAGGGCGGCCGCGGGCCGGACGACAGGAGCACCCATGACGATCACCCTCCGGCCGGGGAGCACCGTGATGTTCACCGGCGATTCGATCACCGACGGCGTGCGGCGGGAGAGCGAGGACGGCCTCGGGTTCGGCTACCCGTCGTTCGTCGTGGACCACTGGGGCCGCCGGCACCCCGACCGGCCGGTGACGTGGCTGAACACCGGGAACGCCGGTGACGGCGTGCGTGACCTCGAAGCCCGCTGGCGGACGGACGTGCTCGACGCGCGCCCGGACGTGGTGTCGGTCCTCGTCGGCGTCAACGACCTTGGCCTCCAGGCGCTGAACCCCGGCGGACACGCGACCCCCGTCGAGGAGTTCGAGGCGGGCTACGACCGCCTGCTCGCCCCGCTCGCCGAGGCGGGCACCGAGCTGATCCTCATCGAGCCGTTCCTCCTGCCGGTCCACGGCGTCGTGGAGGAACGAGCGCGGCGCGACGGCCTGGAACCGAGGATCCGGGCCGTCCGCGGGCTCTCCCGCCGGTACGGCGCGTCGCTGCTCGCCGCCGACGGCATGTTCGCCGAACTCGCCGCCGAGACCGCGCCGGAGCACTGGGCCGCGGACGGCGTGCACCCGACGTCGGCCGGCCACGCCGCCCTCGCGGCGGCCTGGCTGCGCCTGGTCGCCTGACCGCGGGCGCACGACCGGGGCCGCGCCCGATCCATCGGACGCGGCCCCGGCGAACTCCGCGGTGTCAGCGCACCGGCTGCGGCGCCGGCCGGGCCGCGCGGGCCTTGCGGGGCGCGGTGCCCGGGGTGGTCGCGGCCGCGCCGAGCGCCGTGCCACGGGTCTCCTCGGCCCAGAGCACGGAGACCAGCAGGCCGCACGCGGTGACGCCGGCGGCGATCAGCATGGTCGGGCCGGTGCCGATGCCGCTCAGCGACAGCGGCAGCAGATAGGTGCCGACGGCCGCGCCGATCCGGCTGACCGAGGTGGCCACGCCGACGGCGGTGGCCCGGATCTCGGTGGGGAACAGCTCGTTGGGGTAGGTCCAGTCGAGCACGTTCGGTCCGCCGCACAGGAAGGCGTACGCGCAGAGCGCCACGACCACGACGGCGGCCGGAGCGTCCGGGAAGAGGCCCAGCACGGCGAGCGGGACGATCATCAGCGCGAACGAGCGGATGATCACCGGGCGGCGGCCCCAGGTGTCGATCAGGCGCAGCGCGGGGTAGCAGCCGAGCAGGAAGACCAGGCTGATCAGGCCGGTGCCGAGGGTTTCGAGGACGGTGCCGCCCGGCATGCCGAAGGCCTCCAGGAGCTGCGGCCCGAAGGTGAGCATCGCGAACAGCGGGCCGACCTGGCAGAGGAAGAACAGTCCGCAGAAGAGCGTCCGCCGCCGGTAGGGCGGGGTCATCAGCAGCCGCAGTCCGGTCGGGGCGCCGGGGGCGGTGGGCTCGGGCATCAGCTCGCGGCCGTCGACCTTGACCCCGAGGTGCTTCTCGACCAGGCGCACGGCGTCGCCGACCCGCCCGTTGGCGGCCAGCCAGCGCGGCGACTCGGGCGAGCCGCGGCGGATCACCAGGAACACCACGCACAGCACGGTGGAGCTGCCGAGCATCCAGCGCCAGCTGCCGGGGCCGCCGAAGGTCAGGAAGAGGTAGCCGGTCAGGTAGGCGAGCACGGCGCCGGCGTACCAGGCGATGATCTGCTGACCGAGCAGCCGCCCGCGGTGCTTGGCGGGCAGCCACTCGGCGAGCAGGGACGTCGCGATGGGGTAGTCGGCGGCCACCGCCATGCCGAGGACGAAGCGCAGCAGGGTGAGCGCCCAGACCGCGTCGACCCAGAAGGACAGCACCGAGCAGACGATCATCACGATCAGGTCGGCGGTGTACATCACCTCCCGCCCGATCTTGTCGGTCAGCACGCCGAAGAGCGCTCCGCCGACGAACATGCCGACCAGCGCGGCGGCGCCGATCAGGCTGACGTCGGCGGTGGAGAGCCCCAGTTCGGGGCGCATGCCGATGAGGGCGACGCCCACGATGCTCAGGATGTAGCCGTCGAGCAGCGGTCCACCGGAACAGGCGAGCGCGAGCCTGCGGTGGAAGGCGGTATACGGGGCGTTGTCGATAGTGCGGGACATTCGTTCGGGTCCTCCGGAGCACACCGGGTGCTGTCGCACCCGTGCGCCGCGTAGACGATCGTGGCCGGCCCACCGCGATCGGAGGGCCGTTCGCCCGGTGTCCACCAGGCGACCGTCCAGGGTTGCCCGGCTCCGGAGGGTGTTCCCCGGGGGCGAAGGTCAGTGGAAAACAGGGCATAGGTCCCGAATCGGACGGGCCCTCGGCCTGTACCCCGAGGCCTTCCGCCCCGCAATACCGGGCCCCACGCGGCCCGCAGCCCCTCCCACGGCGCCAGGTGTGACGCTCGGCACCCCATGGGCCCCCGAGTGCGCCGTACGGCCCCGGTCGCGGAGACCTACCGCTGCTTCGGCTCGATGAGCGTTCCGAGTGCTTCCGAATCGGGGATGTCAGGTCGTGAGAACACGCGAGGCGCGGCGGGCGAGGTCGGCGGCGCCGGGGATCCCGCGTCGGGCGTAGGCGGCGAGGGCGGAGCGCATGGTGTGCATGTCGTGGCGGTTGCGTTTGGAGTCGAGGCCGTCCATGAGGTCCAGGCTCTTGGACCAGAGGGCGACGGCTTCTTCGGCCCGGTGTTGGGCGGCGACGGACTTGGCGATGTTGGCGAGCGTGGTGGCGCGCATGCGGTGGTAGGTGCGGGGGATGCGGTTGCGCAGGGCGGTGCGGTAGTGGCGTTCGGCGGCGGTGTGGTCGTTCATGGCGGTGAGGGTGCGGCCGGTGTGGGAGGCGAGGGTGGCCGCGGGCGGGCCGGCCGCGGCGGCGTAGGCGGGGACCGGGTCGTCGGCGGCGAGCAGGGCGTCCTCGGCGGCGAGGATCAGTTCGGCGGCGCGCGGGCCGTTGCCGGTGGCGCCGTGGGCGCGGGCGGCGGTCACCAGCAGCAGGGCCTCGGTGCGCCGGTCGGTCTTGCCCCGGGCGCGGACGAGGGCCGCTTCGGCGAGGTCGACGCAGCCGCGGGTGTGGCCGAGGTCGAGGGCCTGGTGGGCGAGGGCGCGCATGGCCCAGGCGGCATGGCCGGCCGGGTCGGCCTCGCAGGCGAGTTGGTGGGCGAGCAGATAGACCTGTTGAGCGGCGCCTTCGCGGCCGGTGTCGTGGAGTTTCCAGCCGATCAGGTTGGCCAGTTCGGAGGCGGCTCCGAAGGCGGCGGCGCGGACATCGGCGGTGGCGAAGGTGCCCTTGAGCATCGGGGTGACGACATCGGTCAGGTAGGAGGTGACGGCGACGAGCCCGTGGCCGCCGCCGAGGCGTTCGTCGGTGGCGCGGAACATCTCGGTGAACTGCCGGACGGTGACGACCTCGTGGGCTCCGACGCGGCGGCCTGCGGTCAGGGAGCGCAGCAGGGCCGAGGCGGCCCCGTGGTCGTAGGTGAGAGGCAGGTCGACGGCGGCGGTGGAGAAGGTGAGGGCGAGCAGGTCGCGGCGGCGGAGCATGATGAGCCTCCCGAGGTCGGCCGCGGTGGCCAAGGGGTCGTGGGCCATCGATCCGTGGGACGGCGCGCCCTCGGCGGGGTCGTGGCCCAGACCGATCTCGGCAACGGTGACGGTGCGGTTGAGTTTCCGGCTGAGGGCTTCGGCGATGTAGGCCGGGGTGCGACCGGCCGGCGCGGCGCCGGCGGCGACCCACTGGTGCACCGCGGCCTTGGAGGTGCGGAGCGAGCCACCGGTTTCGGCCGCGATGGCCCGGACCGCCTTGGCGAGGGCTTCGTACGTGCACCCCGCTTCGGCGATGACGGCCGCGAGGCGCCGGTTGGGTTCCCTGTGGTGGGTCAACTCGGCCTCCCTGCCGCAGCCTTCGAAACGATCATGAACGGGATTGACCGGATGGGCGGGGGAAACCGTACCGCCGGCCGACGCCCTGGCGGTTCACTGGATCCACCACCCAGTCCCACCCAAGAGGAGGCTACCGCCTCATGATTGACATGCCATCAGTCACTTCTGCGGGGGAGCTTGGAGAGCGTCACCGTGCTGGTGGCCGTCGGTGGCGGCCTGCTCGGCTGGCGACCGGCGGTCGCGCTCGCCGACCGTATCGACCGCTTCGCGGTCTGGCTCAAGGCCACCCCGGACGCCGAACCGGACCGGTTCACCAGCCCTGTCCCGGCCGTTCCGGCCGCGTGAACGCGAAAGGACGTACTCCGATGCGCATCGTGCTGCTCGGCGGCGCCGGCTACCTCGGCTCCGTCGCCTCCCACCACCTCGTCTCGCTCGGCCACCATGTCATCGTGGTCGACGGGCTGGTCTACCGGCGCGGTGACGACCCCGCCGACCTGTTGCCCGCCGCGGCCCGCTTTGTCCCCGGGGACCTGCGTGACCGCGGCTTGCTGACCCGGGTCGCCGATGGCGCGGACGTCGTGGTGCACCTGGGCGGGATCGTCGGCGAGCCCGCCGGCCGCGTCGACGAGCGCCTGACGGTCGAGCTGAACTACGCCTCTCCCATGATCGCCGCCGAGGCGGCCACCGCCGCCGGAGTCGGGCACTTCGTGTTCTTCTCCTCGTGCAGTGTCTACGGCATGCACGAGGGCACCGTGGACGAGGAGACCGAGCCGAGCCCGCTGGGCGTCTACGCGCGCACCAAGGCCCTCGCCGAGCGCAGGCTGCCGGACGTCCTCGGCGGCGGCACCGCGCTGACGTGCCTGCGGCTGGCCACCGTCCACGGTGTCTCCCCGCGTCAGCGGCTGGACTCGGTGGTCAACGCGATGGCCTCCAGGGCCGCCTCCACGGGCCGCATCCCGGTCAACGGCGGCTCCCAGCGCCGCCCGCTGGTGCACGTCGGCGATGTCGCCCGCGTCCTGGCCGGTGTCACCGAACAGCGCCTCAGCGGCGCCTGGAACGTAGGCGCCGACGGCGAGAACTTCACCATCCAGGACATCGCCGAAACGGTGGCCGCAGTGGTGCCGGGCGCGGTGATCGACCGGGGGCCGGAGCGCGACGAGGCCGACGCCCGCGACTACCGCACCTCCTTCGCCCGTCTGGAGCGGGTGCTGCCCGGCGTCTGCTCCACCACCTTGAAGGACGGCGTGCGGGAGATCGCTGACCTGGTGCTCACCGGCCGGGTCACCGACCCGGCCCTTCCCCAGTACGACAACCACCGTGGCCTGATCGCCGCGGTCACCGCCGGCGCGCTCGGCCGGTGGGGCGGGGCGGACTGCGCGCGCTTCACGGCCGAGTACGACGCGGCCTGGAGCACCCGGTGAGCGCCGTGGCGGACCGGCCGCCGTTCCTTCCGTGGAACCGGCCCGCGATCGGCCCGGAGGAGGAGCAGGAGGTGCTGGACACGCTGCGCTCCGGGTGGCTGACCGCCGGCCCGAAGGCCGTCCGGTTCGAGCAGGCCGCTCGCGACGATCTCGGGGTGGAGGACGCCTTCGCGGTCTCGTCCTGCACCGCCGCGCTGCATCTGGCGCTCCTGGCCGCCGGCATCGGCCCCGGGGACGAGGTGATCACACCGAGCTTCACGTTCTGCGCCGTGCCGAACACCGTTCTGCAGGTCGGCGCCGCCCCGGTGTTCGCCGACATCGAACCGACCGGCTTGAACCTGGACCCGGTGAAGGCTGCCGAGGCCATCACGGGCCGGACCCGGGCGATCATGGTGATGCACTACGGCGGCCGGCCGTGCGACCTCGCCGCGTTCCGGAAGCTCGCCGACGACCACGGCCTGCTGCTGATCGAGGACGCCGCCCACGCCCTGCACGCCTGGCGTGACGGTGTCCGGGCGGGCTCCGTCGGTGACCTGGCGGTGTTCGCGTTCTATGCCAACAAGGTCATCACCACCGGCGAGGGCGGCATGCTGGTCGGGCGCGACGACCTCGTCCAGCGGGCGCGGCTGCTCGGCCGGCACGGCATCGACAGTTCGGTCTGGCAGCGGCACGGCACCCGTAGCACCGCCGCCTACGAGGTCACCGTGCCCGGGTTGAAGTACACGATGCCCGACATCACCGCCGCGGTCGGCCTCCAGCAGTGGTACAAGCTGCCCGCCTTCACCGAGGCCCGTGCCCGGATCGCCGCCGTCTACGACCGCGAGCTGGCAGGCCTGCCGGGCCTGCACCTGCCGGCGGTCGAGGCCGGCGTCGAGCACGGCCGCTTCCTCTACCCCGTCCTGATCGACCCGGCCCCCGCTCGCTCCCGGGACTCGGTGGCCGAGGCGCTACGAGAGGTGCACGGGATCGGCACGAGCGTGCACTTCCAGCCGGTACACCGCCTCGCCGCGTACCGGCACGTGCAGTGCCACCTGCCGGTGACCGAGCACGCCGCCGCCCGGCAGCTGTCCCTGCCCTGTTACCCGGCGATGACCGCCGACGACGTCCAACGCGTCCTCGGCGCCCTGCATACCGTCTGGTTCTGACCCGGCGCCGGGGCCGGTCGTCAGAACACCGGCGGCCGCCCCAGCCGGGCCATGCGGCGCACCGTGCTCCACCGCATCGGCCGCCTGGGCGGGCACGGCACCCGAACGCCCTCGAAGAACCCGCCCCACCACGCCTTCAGCCCGTCCATCGGGGGGCGGCACAGCAGGGTGTAGGCGGTCCAGGAGGTGAGGTAGACGGGGACGAGCGGGGCGGGCAGGTGGCGTTTGGCGAGCCAGACGCGGTTGCGGGCGGTCATGCGGTAGTAGGCGGCGTGGCGGGCCGGATTGGTGCGGGGGTGCTGGAGGACCAGGTCCGCCCGGTAGTCGATGCCCCAGCCGGCGTCGAGGGCGCGCCAGGCGAAGTCGGTCTCCTCGTGCGCGTAGAAGAACGGCGCGGGGAACAGGCCGACCTGGTCGATGACGCTCATGCGGATGGCGTGGCCGCCGCCGAGGAAGGTGGTGACCGGGCCGGACTGCATCGGGTCGGACTTGCCGAGGCGGGGGACGTGGCGGCGCTGGGTGAACCCCGTCTCGTCCGCGATCCGGAAGGAAACGATCCCCAGGCGCGGGTCCTGCTCGAACGCCTCGCGGATAAGGCGGAAGGTGTCCGTCCTGGGAAGCAGGCCGTCGTCGTCCAGCACCACCAGCACGTCGGTGCCGCCGAGTTCACGCAACCGCTCGACGCCGGCGTTCCGCCCGCCCGGGATGCCCAGGTTCTCCGGCAGCTCGACCGCGTCCACCCAGCCGGGCAGTTCGGGCAGCTCGACGCCCTGGCCGAGCACCACTGTCCGCACCCCGTTGTCGCCGCCCTCCTGGGCCTCGACGGAGTCCAGCAGCGCGCGCAGCTCCGCCGGCCGATTGCCCATCGTCAGCACCACCACGCCCAGCGTGACGCCCATCGAACCGACTCCACTTCCAGGGAAACCTCATGACCACATCGACACCCCGACCCGAGCCGGGCCGGACGCTGCGGGAACTGGCCGAGGCCGGGCGGCTTGCGAACCACCAGCTGATGGACCGGCCGACACTGGACCGGATCGCCCGCAACCGGCCCGCAGGCGCGCGTGTCCCGGCCAGCCTGCCACACCCCCCGGCCCCGCTGATACCAGATGCCACCTGGTTCGCCCGCACGGAGACGGCGTCCTCGATCCACGGCGTCCTGCACGGCGCCCGCGTGGCCGCCCTCCTGCAACTGCTCGCCCACCACCACCGCATCGATCCAGCCCGTGCACGGACACTGGCCGCCGCCGCGGCCTGCCACGACTGCCGGCGCCTGGACGACTGCGCCGACCCCGGGCACGGCCGGCGCGCCGCCGACTGGCTGACCGCTCACGGCCACCTGGTGACCGCCGCCCTCGGTACGCCGTTTGCCCCGGAGGCGATCACCGCCGTCGCTCTCCACGACGTCCCCCACGAGGCCTTCACCGGCGCCGAGGCCGAGGCCTACCGGCGGCACCGCCTCGCGGTGGACCTCCTCAAGGCCGCCGACGCCCTCGACCGCTACCGCCTGCCCCTCGCCCGCTGGTGGCCCGACCTCCGCCGCCTGCGACTGCCGGTGCCCGACTGGGCGCCTCCGCTCGCCCACGACCTGGTGGTGCGCAGCGAGCGGGCCCGGCTCAACGGCGCCACCGACGCCCGCGCGATCGAACTCGCCCTCCACACCGTCCTGCCCGAGTAGGAGAGGAAACCGATGGACCCCGCCTGGGATCACGCCCACACCACCGCAGCGTCCGCCCGCCCCGTGCCTGGCGGCCTCGCCGACACGGACGCCGACTGGCGACGGCGCCTCGAACAGACCCCCAACGGTCACCTGCTGCGCGACAACGCCATGCTCCGCTCCCTCGCCTCCGGCACGCCGGTCCACCTGCTGCACCTGACCCGATCCCTGGACGCCATCCGCTCCAGCGGCCAACTCCTCGCCTCCACCGGATGCCTGGTCGGCGCCGTCTACGGCTCCCCCCTCACCCCGGAACCCGGGGGAGCACTGCGCCCGCACAACCTCGGCGCCCACCTGCTGGCGAGCCGCGACACGCTCGACAGCCGCCGTGGCAGCACGCCCCTGGTCATCGAGATTGCCCCGGACGGCCCGAAGCCCGCCGCCGGCCTCGACTACCTGCGCCTGGGCCCCGTCCATCTGCGGACCTACGAGGCGCACCGGCACGCCCTGACCCCGGCCGAGCACGAGCACGTCATGGGCTCGGTCACCGACCGGGTGCATGTCGCCGCTCCGTTCCTCGACACCCTCCTGCACAACGCCTGCGGCCGACCGAGCCCTGACCGGCCGTTCGTCGACGCCCTCGCCGTAGCGATCCTCGCTGTCCCCTACCTCGGGTACCTGTACTTCGAGACCGTCGCCGAGTACCTGATGCTCTACTCCACCGGCCCGGCGACGAAGAAGCTCGCAGCCCGAGGGGAGATGAACAACCACCTCTACAAGGATCTGGCGTTCAGCGCCGCCAGCGGCATGGACACCCTGTTCGACCTCGGCCGCTTCCACCCCGGTCACGGACGGCTGTTGGACCTCCTCGGCCGGATCGAACCCGCGCTCGCCCCCGGGGCCGCCGCCTACGTTCGCCGGCGCCTGTCCCACACCTTCGCCGCCACCTGCCTTGCCCCCGGCCAGGACGCTACGACCGCGACGTTCCGCCAGGCCGATCCGAACAAGCTGGCCACCATGGCCCCCGGGCTGCTCGGCCAGCTGCTGTTCCGCGAAGTCAGGCTCCTCGACCGTTACCCGCAGCTCTACCACGTCTTCGAGCGGGCCAAAGCGATGGAGGCATGGGCGTACTGGAACGCCCGGGGCATCGTGACGCCGTTCAACGACACCTGCGGCCCCAAGGGAGAAGTCGGCCTCAACCCCGCCGTCCCCCGGGCCCGCGTCACGGTCTGGACGGCCGCAACCTGCGAGCGGGGCCTCCTGCACCCGCTCGAACAGGTCGACGCCGCGCCGGCCCCACGGCTCGTGCCGTGGCTGGTCGCCGGGCAGAGGCCGAAAGTGTTCGGGAGGGGGCCGGGACCTACAGGAATCCGTACGAACAATCCAATTCTTCCGAGTGGCCACCCGAACCTGCCCGTGCTCTCCTGATGGAGGCACGCCCACGGGTGTTCGCCCTCCCGTCACGGGTGCCCCGAGAACAAGGAGGAACGGATGACCGAAACGACCGGAAACGCGCCGAAGGACTGCCCGGACGGCCTGGTCTGCTTCTACGAGGATCCCGAGTACACGAAATTGGTCCGGGCGGAGAAGCCCGTGGTCGGAAATTGCGTGACGCTCTCGGCGTTCACGTCGGTCTTCAACCACTCCAAGGAGACGATCACCGTCTTCGACAGCGACAAGGGCTGTTGGGGTGACGAGAAGACGGTCAACGCGAACAGCGGGGTTTCGAAGCTCTCGTTCAAGTCCTACTCCTACAAGGTTCAGGACGACTGACGGCCATGAACACCTGGGACGTTCCCGTCATGCCGTACGTGGACATGACGGCGGGCCGGGGCGGCAACACCCTGAGCGACTACGCCAAGAACACCGGAATCACCGGCTTCGCCCTGGCGTTCGTCGGCGTGAAGGAGGGGACCACCAGGTTCACCTGGGGAGGATTCGATTCCTACCCGGCACCCGGCTGGTTCGGGTCGGAGATCGATGAATTCCGGAAGAGCCACGGCGGGGTCCCGGTCATCGGCTTCGGCGGTGGCGACAAGATCCTCCCCGAGCACAGCATCACCAACGACCCGGCGGCCCTGCTCAAGGGGTACCAGGAGGTCATCGACAAGTACCAGGTCCGGCACATCGACTTCGACATCGAGGCCAATGTCAGTTCCGGTGATCTGCGGAAGCGCAATGCCGCCCTGGTGGCCGACCTGCTGAAGAAGTACACGGATCTGCGCGTTTCCTACAGCCTGGAGATCAACGCCCGGGGTGATGACATCGGGCTCAAGAAATTCGGACTCAATCTCCTCGGGGACCTCCAGAAGGCGGGAATCGTCCCCGCCCTGGTGAACCTGCTGATCGAGTACCTTCCGGACCCGCAGTGGGATTCGGCGAGGAACACCCTGGAAGCGGTCCACAAGCAACTGGTCGACATCTTCAAGATCGGTTCCGACGAGGCGTGGCGGCGCCTCGGCGCC
>NZ_BAAAKJ010000224.1:14152-21316 GCF_039527695.1 Kitasatospora putterlickiae | reverse complement strand
GGAGCGGGTCCCGGAGGCCGGCGTCACCCGTAGACTGCGGGCCCGCGAGCCGTACAGGGTGAGGACCGGATGGACTACTGCCGCCACGAGTTGAGCAACTGCGCGGACTGCGCCCCGCCTGTGCGTCCGCGCCGGGCTGTCCCCGGCGCGGAGTGGGACGGCTGGCCGCCGTCCGCGATCATCGTGCACGAGAGCGGGAAGGCCCACCTGCCCGGCTGCACGCACATCGTCCCGGCCGACGTGGAACCGCCCGTCTACGGCTGGGTGCTCGACCCCGTGCCGGGCGCGTGGCGCCGGCTCTCGGACTCCAGCCCGCTCCGGGCCACCGGGGGTAACACGAAGCGCGCTGCGGTGAGCCGCTGTCAGACCTGCGACGCCACGCAGTAGGGCCCGCGGCGCGACCGGCCGTTCCGGCACAGGCGGAGGGACTCGAACCCCCGGCACGCGGCTTTGGAGGCCGCTGCTCTTCCAGCTGAGCTACGCCTGCGAATCCCGTGATTCCTGGCACGGGCACCTCGTCCGGACGGCAGGGCTCGAACCTGCGACCTCTCCACGAGGGAAGTGCTCTCTATCCATCTGAGCTACATCCGGTCCGGCCGCCGCTCGCGGCCGTTGACGTTCATCCTGGAGCACGCCCCGCCGGGGGTCCACCGGTTTTCCCGCGCCCCCGGCTCACCGCGGAGGAGCGCGGAGGGCCGGGGACCGGGTCTTCGGCTATTCGGCGGGGGTTCCGCGGAGGAGGAAGGGGAGGTGGATGCCGCGGGTGAGGGCGGTGAGGGCGTGGGTGGTGCGGCGGTGCTGTTCGGGGTCCATGGCGTCTTGGAGTTGGTGGGGGTGGAGCCAGTGGACGGCGGTGATGGTGGCGGGGGGTCGGTGGCGGGCGACGGTGGTTTCCTGGGCGCTGGTCAACCGCCCGCCCCAGTAGACGAAGTTGACGCCTTCGGGGAGGTGGTGGGCGGAGACGTAGTCGGTGGCGAGGATGTGGCGCAGGGGGAGGACGAGGCCGGTTTCGGTTTCGGTGTGGCGGCGGGCGGCGAGGTGGGGGAGTTCGTTGGCCTCGGCGCTGCCGCCGGGGAGCATCAGGCCGGACTTGTAGGCGGTTCCGATCAGGAGGAGGGCGCCGTCGCGGTTGAGGATGAGGGCCTGGTGGCCGAGGCGTCGGCGGGGCGGGGTGGTGAGGATCGAAGGGAGGTTGTGCAGCATGAGGGGGTGCTCCTGTTCGGCGAGAGCCAGGTGAAACAGGCGGGCAGTCCGGCGCAGATTCCGGCGGAGAGGATCAGCCCGAAGATGAGCAGTCGCGGCCCGATCGGCCCGTTGCGGATGGGCCAGCAGACGAGCGTGGCGGCGAAAGTGGAGACGGTGGGGACGCCGAGGACGGCGCCGAGCAGCTTCACGCCACGTCGGCGACGCGGGGCCGGCTGGGGTGCTGGACGGTGATGAAGCGGGGGGTGGGGAGGGCCTGGACGCACTCGGGTCGGGTGGTCCACTCACAGCCGCCGGCGAGGGGTCGGAGGTAGACGAGTCCGGTGAGGGTGTCCATGTAGACGCCTTCGATGGGCTTGCCGGTGAAGTCCCGGTGTCCGAGGTCCCGGACGACCTCGCCGACGGTGGGGGTGTAGAGGGGCATGGGGGCTCCATTGATTGCGCAGGGTCCCGGATCTCTCACGGGGTGTAGCCATACTGCCCCCCCCTCGGTTTACGATGGCCAGGGTCTGAACGTTGACCAATTGGGCGCGTGAAAGGTGCCAGCGTTCATGGACGTGCTCGAAGTTGACGCCATGTCATCCCCTGCGGTTCGCTTCGGTCAGGAACTTGCCAGGCTGCGACGGGCGAGGGGGTGGTCGCAGGTCGGCCTGGCGAAGCGCATGGGGTACTCCAACACCCTGGTCTCGTACGTCGAACGAGCGAAGCGTCCTCCAACAATGAACTTCGCTGTTAAAGCCGACCAAGTGTTTGAAACCGGAGGCACGTTCTATGAACTGTGGCGCCGGCACACGAAGGCCAGCCTGCTGGAGGGCTTCCCGGAGTTCGCTGACGGTGAGGCGAAGTGTCGTCGGCTCCGTGGATTCGCATTGGCGATCGTCAATGGACTGTTCCAGGTCCAGGAGTACGCAGAGGCACTGGCGCAAGCGGCCGTCGACCGAGGCGCGATCAACCAGTCCGAGGCCGAGCAGCGAGTCGAATTCGTGCTCGCCCGTCAGCGGATGCTCGATCGGAGGAAGCCGCCACTGATCCACGCAGTTCTGGACGAGGACTGCCTGGTGCGCACGATCGGCGGCAGGGCCGTCATGCTCAAGCAGCTCGACCGCATCGTGGAGCTGGCGGCTCGACCCAATGTCACTATCCAGGTGGCGCCGTTCTCCCTGGGGGAGAATCTGCCGTTCAAGATGCCGGTGACCTTGCTGGACCTGCCGGATGGCTCGGTCGTCGGCTACGCCGAATCGTATGCTCGTGGCTACCTTGAACGAAGGCGTGAAATCGTCTCGGCATGGGAGAGGGAGTACGATCAGCTGGTGGTGGAAGCCCTGCCCAAGGCGGCATCCCTGGCACTGATCCACAAGGCTCGAAGGGAGCTAACTCCATGAACCCCGAGTTGTTGAACGCGTCCTGGTTCAAGTCGTCGTACTCCGACAACGGCGGTGAGTGCGTGGAGGTCTCGGCAAGCTTCCCGGGCACTGTCCCCGTCCGTGACTCCAAGGATCCCGAGGGCCCGACCCTCGCCTTCCCGGCCTCCGCCTGGCGCTCCTTCGTCGTCGGCGTCCAGGCGGGCGAGTTCGGCACCGTCTGATACATGCTCACCACGCGGGCCCCGGCCGGTTTCCCGGTCGGGGCTCGCTGTTTGAGGGTGTCGCGCTACCGTTTCGTTATGAAGCCGAACGCCTCAATCTCCGCCTGGCGCAAGAGCTCCTACAGCAACAACGGCGGCCAGTGCGTCGAAGTCGCGACTATCCACCCCGCCGCCGTCCCCGTCCGTGACTCCAAGGACCCCGACGGCCCCACCCTCCTCTTCCCCGCCCCCGCTTGGCGCTCCTTCGTCGCGGCCATCCAGGCGGGCGAGTTCGACATCCTCTGAAGGGAGCCAGTCTGATGAGCCCCACCTGGATCAAGTCGTCGTACTCCAACAACGGCGGCAACTGTGTCGAGGTCTCCGCGAGCTTCCCGGGCACTGTCCCCGTCCGTGACTCCAAGGACCCCGACGGCCCCACCCTCCTCTTCCCCGCCTCCGCTTGGCGCTCCTTCCTCGCCGCCATCCAGGCGGAGGAGTTCGACGCGACCTGACGTGCTCTCACCTCGTGGGGCCCCTGCCGAGTCGGCAGGGGCCCCACGTTCACCGTCCCGCGCCCGTGGCTCAGGGTTCGGACAGCTCGATCTCCCCGGCGAAGACAATGACCTGGTCGATGAGGTTCCGCCGCAAGTGGACCACGTCCGTGCCCGACAGACGGAGGCCTCCGTCCGGCATGGTGAACACCCATCGGTACCGGGCCCACTCGTCAGGCATGTCCACCGCCGAGCAGCGCGCCATCGTGCCGGTCCCCGCCGGGTGGTGCCGGATGTCCAACACGAACCGCTCGACCGCCGCGATCCCCTCGCTGCGACCCAACGGCCCCCAGAAGACCACGTCCGAGGTCAGGGCCTGGGCGAGCAGGGCGGTCACGTAGCTGTCGTCCGCGGCATTGAAGGCGGAGATGAACGTGTCGATCGCGGAGCATGCCGTCTCTTCCTGCATACCCCAGTAATACCAGCCGTCGCGTGTTCGCTCCTCCCGCGAACCGCCTTCCTGTCACGGGGGACGATCCCGGGCACGGGGCCCCTGCCGCGCCGGCAGGGGCCCCGCGCCTACCCTCCCGCACCTACCCTCCCGCGCCGTCGCGACGGCGCGGCCTCACCTCAAATGCCGGGCGAAGAACCGGGCCCCGGCTTCAAGCTCGAACCGCGGGACGCCGGTGTGCCCACCCATGTTGGCGTGGAGCGTCTTCTCCGCGGATCCGAAGGCGTCGAACAGGTTCAGCGCCGCCTGCCGGTCGTTCGCCTCGTCGTCCCACTGCAACAGGACCTGCAACGGGACAGTGACCCGGCGGGCCTCCTCCACGATCGCGGCGGGCACGAAGCTCCCGGCGAAGAGGCCGGCGGCCGCGATGCGCGGCTCGACCGCCGCCAGCCGGACGCCGATGGAGATCACGCCGCCCTCATATCCCACCGGGCCGCCGATGCCCGGCAGCGACAGCAGGGCGTCCAGGGCGGCCTGGCATTCCGGCACCGCCCGCTCGACGAGCGGGAGGACGAGTGCGTCGACGATCTCGTCGGTGACCGGCTCGCCCGCCGCCATCACCCGGCGCAGGTCGGCGCGCGCCTGCTCGGCGGCCTCCCACCGGGGCCGCTCGCCGCTGCCGGGGAGTTCGATGGTGGCTGCGGCGAAGCCGTGCTCCGCCGCGTAGTACCGGGCCCGCGCCGCCACCCGGGCGTACACCTTGCGCAGCCCGAGCGGAGGAAGGCCGATCAGGATCAGTGGCGCGGGAGCGGAGCCGGATCCGGGGGTCCACAGGACGCCGGGAATCCCGTCGAGGGTGAATTCGCGTTCGAGGACGCCGTCATCGAGGCGCTGCTCGGAAGTGAACTGCATGGTCGTGCCTTTCGGGAGAGCTCTGGAACGGCGCTCCCGGACGACCTATCGCCTGACCGTGACCCTGGAGGAGAGCACCCATGTCGATACTGCGTTCACGGGTACCACCTCCTTGTTCTCTCGCACGGCCTCCGGCACGCTAGCAGCCCCGGCCGTGGCCCGCCAATCCATTTTGTCGCAAGGCCCCGCCCCGGCACCGCATGAGGTTCTCTCATCACGTCGGGCCCCCGCCGAATCGGCAGGGGCCCGACGTTCACTGTCCGGCGCTCGTGGCTCAGGGGCCGGACGGCTCAGCGCGACCGCCGGCGGGTAGCCGACCGGCGGCTCGCCGTCAGACGGCCTGGAGCGTGAACAGGTCCGGGTAGTCGCCCTGGGTGATCTGGTTGCCGTTGTTGCCGTAGGTGCCGGAGGCCGCCACCCACTTGCGGGAGTGCTGCCCCTGGAGGGTGAACAGCGGGGTGCCGGGCACGTTCGACTTCACGAACTGCTGCTCGGTGGGAATGTGGTCGCTGAAGCAGCCGGTGGTGAGGATCCAGGCCCCGGAGAACGTGGCGTCGCGGTCGACGGCGAGGCACCAGTGCCGCCAGCTGTCCTGGAAGACCACCGTCTCGGTGCCGTCGGGTTCGGACCTGTGGCAGTAGATCCACTTCTGGTTGGCCTCGTTGCCCCAGAAGTACTGGATGACCGAGCCGTGGTTCCCGGGTGACAGCGCGACGGTCAGGAACAGGTCGGTGGGGGTCGGGGCCTTGATGCGGTAGAGGCCGCCGTCGCAGTTGAAGTCGCCCCAGGTGGTGTTGAGGGTGGCCGGGGCCGGGGCCGGAGCCGCCACGGCCGCCGGGACGGCGGTGAACAGGAGGGCGACGGCGGCGAAGGCGGTGCCGAGCGCGGTCACGCGGCGTCGTACCCCGTTGCGGAATCGGTGCGGAGCGGTCATGGTCAACTCGCTTTCACGGTCGAGGGCTGGCGGCGTACGGGCGGACGATCAGCAGGTGAGGAGTCGCAGCCGGGCGGCCGCCCGCACGGTGCCGGCCGGCTCGGGGGAGGCGCAGGAGACGGTGCCGTATTCGGTGGTTTCGAAGGTGGTGAAGGTGCCAGGACCGCCGGGGGTGGATTTGACCCAGTAGCCGATGCCCGGGCCGGAGCGGGCGCAGATGTACCGGACCCATTCGCCGGTCACCTTGCGGGTGCCGCGGTACATGCCGTAGTAGCCGGGGTCGTTGAAGTTCCAGGTGTCGCTGGCGGTGGCGCTCCAGGTGGTCGACTTGGTGTCGGTCACCGAGAAGCCGACCTTGACGCTGACCTTGGCGAAGAGCGCCTTGAACTCGGCGGTCACCTCGGTGTTGCCGTTGACCGACGTGGTCACGGTCTCGGTCTCGGTCAGCGTCCTGGTGTACTGGCCGGTGGTCCCGGGGGCGACCGCGACCGTCACGAAGTAGGTGACGGTCGGCTCGACGCGCGCCGAGACGATGTCCTCCCAGAGGTAGTCCCGGTCCGGGTTGCAGACGGGGTTCGACGGCGGGTCGGCCTGGGCGGGCGCGGCGCCGAGCCCGAGACCGGTCACCGCGAACAGCGCGGCGATACCTGAGGTGAGGGCGGCACGTCGGTTGCGTGAAGCCATGAGGGTGCTCCTCCGGTGGGTGGATGCGGGGGGCGCGGGCCATGAATCGTGCATGTCATATTCACGGCACTGGCATCCTCGCCCCGGGAGGAGGGCGGCCGCCATCCCAGCCATCTGGGGGTCGTTCCGGCGCGAAGCGCTGGTGGGGCAGGCGGATGACGGGTGGTCCGATGCCACGCGTGTGACTGCGGGACGACTGTGGGAACTGTCGTCGCCGGCCTCCAGGCGGGCGAGCTGGACATCACATGACGATGCGTCACAATGTGGTCCCCGACCGGACTTTCGGTCGGACTCGCTGTCTTTCGCGAGGTCGGTTCGTCCCAGGGGCTAATTACCTCCCTGGGGGTACGGGGCGGTGAAGAACCTCTGACACACTCCCAACTTCCCGGCGGAGATTCCCCGGAATGATTGGGACAGGTGGAACCTTGAAGACGAAGGCACGTCTGATCGCGCTCCTCTTCGCTGTCGTCGGCGCACTGTTCGGCCTCGCCGCGCCCGCGAACGCCACAACCGCCGGCTACGTGGACCTGGAGCTGGGAGCCGCTCCGGGCTACTACGACAACGTCAGCGGCTGCACCACGACGTTCGCCTACGGCGCGCCCTCCCGCGTGCTCCTCTGCGGCAGCCAGACCACCATCGTGACCTGGGCGGACGGCCGCAAGGAGGTCACCGGGCTCGGTACCGACCACGCCGTCTGGACCGTGGAGCAGACCACGGCCGGAGGCTCCTGGGGCTCCTGGACGAGCCTCGGCGGCAGCGGGCTCGACCTCCGGTACGGGGTGGCCTGGCCCAACCCGTCCAGCGTCGGCGCGTGGACCGGCGACTACCAGTTCTGGTGCCGCACCAAGACCGACAGCTGGGGCCCCTGGCACCTCTGCTGATACCAGGACCTACGGGCAGCAGGTCCTGCGGGCCCCGACCGGAT
>NZ_BAAAKJ010000224.1:8469-14119 GCF_039527695.1 Kitasatospora putterlickiae | reverse complement strand
CGTCGGCAGTACGTGAAGGGGCTGATCCTGTCGTTGATCCACGACGGGACCGACGGCCGGCCCCGACCGCACCACACCGCGCCGGCCCGGTGCCGCACGTCGACCGGGGTTGACACGCTCTCGTACCCGCCGGTTAAGGTCCCGGGGAAGTTGATCAAGGTGTGTGGCTGGGAGGCGGGGGACTGTGACGCTCTTCGACGAGAGTGAGCGGCGGATCTGGGCGGGCAGTGCGAGGGCCTATGCCGACAGTTTCGCGAAGCTGTGCGCGTACCCGGTGGAGCGGCTGCTGGACGTCGCCGGGGTCGGGGCGGGTGCGCGTGTGCTCGACGCCGGAACCGGGGCCGGGGCCGTCGCGGTGGCGGCCTGCGCGCGCGGGGCGAAGGTGTCGGCCGTGGACGCCGAGCCCGGCATGGTCGAGCTGGCCCGGCAGGCGGCGCCGGCGGCGGACGTCCAGGTGGCGGCGCTCCCGGAACTTCCCTTCGCCGACGGCGAGTTCGACGCCGTGGTGGGCAACTTCGTGCTCAATCACGTGGGCCGTCCCCGGCAGGCGCTCGCCGAGCTGCGGCGGGTGACCAGGCCCGGCGGGACGGTCGCCGTGACGATCTGGGCCTCCCCGCCCGCGCCCGGTCAGGCGCTGATCGGCCGGGCGATCCAGGCGGCGGGTGTGCAGCGGCCGTCCGACCTGCCCGCCCTGGCGCCGGAGGACGACTTCCCCCGCACCGAGCGGGGATTCGCGGACCTGCTGGCCTCGGCCGGGCTGGCCGAGGCGGCGTGCGAGGCCCTGAGCTGGGACCACCGCACCGACCTGGAGGAGTGGTGGAGCGGCCCGGCCTCCGGGGTCGCCACGATCGGGAAGATCGTGGTCGGCCAGACCCCGGAGACGCGGGCGGAGATCAAGCGGCGGCTGGTCGACCTGAGCGCGGAGTTCTCCGGCCCGGACGGATCCCTGCTCCTGCCGCACGTCGCCCTGCTGGCCGCCGCCCGCGCGTGACCGCCGCCCGCCGCCGCTACGCCCGGCGGGCGCGGGGGTCTCCGGCCGCGGCGGCGCGGGCGATCATGCCTTCGAGGTCGAACACCAGGGAGCGGGGCGTGTAGCTCCCGTCGATCCGCAGGAGCAGGTACCGGGCGGCGTTGCCGAGGTACTCCAGCGGTTCCTCGGCCGCCGCGGCCACCACCTCGCGGTGCGGGGCCGCCGCCGTCGGGCCGAGCGCGGTGAGGGCGTTGAGGGCTTCGAGCCGGACGGTCTCCGGGTGCGGAGGCGCGACGAGGCCGGCCAGCAGGGCGGCGGCGTCGACGTCACCCGTGTGCTTGCCGAGCGCCTCGGCGGAGGCGATGCGCACGTGCGGATCGGGGTCCTCGGCCGCCGTCGCGCGCAGGACCGCGACGGCCTCGGCGGTCACGGCCGCGGCCGGCAGGGCGAGCAGGCCGATGGCGCCCCAGCGGCGCACGGTGGCGTCCGGGTCGGTGAGCGCGGCGCTGAAGAAGGGGACCCGCTCGGGGTCGCGCTCGCCCACGGCGTCGGCGACGTCGAGGATCCGGGCGAGCGGGTAGGCGCCGGCCGCGCGGGAGGCGTCGTAACCCTCGACGGGGGAGCCCTCCGCCAGGAAGCCGTTGTCGTGGACGGCGAGCAGGTGCTCGCGCAGCGCGGCGTCGAGCCTCCGCTCGGCCTCGGCGTGGGCGGGGTCCCCGGCGAGGTTGTGGATCTGGTCCGGGTCGGCGACGCAGTCGTAGAGTTCCACGCCCGGCTTCTCGTGCCAGAAGGCGTCCTGCACCTCGTTCAGCCTCCCGGCGAGGTGCTCGGCCTCCCAGGACTGGTAGCCGGCCGCGAGCCAGCCGAAGGCCTGGTGGGTTCCGTAGGGCCGGTGCGGCGCGTAGTTGCGGATGTAGCGGTAGCGGGCGTCGCGGACGGTGCGGATCAGGTCCGGACGCTCGTCCATCCGGCCGCGCATGGAGAAGGCGAGTTCGGTGCCGGTGTCGAAGGAGGTGTGGGCGAGGCTGCCGCCCCGCATGTGCGCGGGCACCGTGCCGTCGGCGAGTTCGACGAGGGTGGCCGGGATGCGGATCGTGGAGACGGCCGCGTCCGTGCGGGTGCCGGGGGCCGGGAAGCGGTGCGCGTACCGTTCGGGGGCGGCGACGATCAACGGGACGTTCAGGCCCTCGTCGTAGCACCAGCGCTTGGAGCGGGGGTTGACGCCGCCGTGGTCGGAGGTGTGGATGACGACGGTGTTGTCGAGTTCGCCGTCCTCCGCCAGTTCGGCGAGGAGTCGTCCGACGAAGGCGTCCATGCCGGCGATGTGGCGGTAGTAGTGCGCGAAGTCGCCGCGGATCTCCGGGGTGTCGGGCAGGTAGGCGGGCAGCCGGACCTCGGCGGGGTCGACGGTGAACTCCTCGCGGCGGAACACCGCGCTCTCGTGCGTCGGGTCGTAGTTGAACACCGCGAGGAACGGGGAGCCGTCGGGCCGGTCGCGCCAGTGCGCGGTGCGGGAGCAGTCGTCCCAGAGGCCCCGCGGGTCGACGTCGCTGTTGTAGTCCGTCTTGGCGTTGTTGGTGCAGTAGTAGCCGAGGCCGCGCAGGATCTCGGGGTAGGTGGTCATCCATCCCGGCAGGGCCGGGGTGGCCCGCTGGTGCAGGGCGGGGCCGTGGCTCTCCGGGGGGACGCCGGTCAGCAGGGCGAACCGCGAGGGCGCGCAGACGGGCGAGGGGCTGTGGGCGTTGGCGAAGAGCGTGCCCCGCTCGGCGAGGGCGTCGAGGTGGGGGGTGGTGGCGAGCGGGTCGCCGTAGCAGCCGAAGCGGGGCGGGCAGTCCTCGCTGACGGTCCACAGGATGTTGGGCCGGGACGAGCTCATGGGGGGCCTTTCGGAGGGGCGGTTTCGGCACTGAACCACGGCCCCGCGCGCGTCCTCAAGGCCCGGTGCGGGCCTTCGGCATCTCTTCGCCCAGAGTTTGCAGTTGTGCCATCTGGCAGTACTGCCAGATTTTTCGGAAGGCCTCCGGGGCGGCCCCGCCCGCCGGGAGTCCTGGGGGATGAGTGGGCGCGACCACCGCTACGGTTCGCACAGGCCTGACCCCGCTGCGTGAGAGACTGGCGCGGTCAGCGTGACCCGCGTGCAAGGAGAAGACATGGCCGAGCGTCAGAACGGCACCGTGAAGTGGTTCAACGACGAGAAGGGCTACGGCTTCATCACCCCGGAGTCCGGTCCTGACCTGTTCGTGCACTTCAGGGCGATCGAGGGGACCGGCTTCAAGTCCCTCGTCGAAGGGCAGAAGGTGTCGTTCGAGGCGGTCCAGGGCCAGAAGGGGATGCAGGCCGACAAGGTCCAGCTGGAGTCGTAGCGAAACGGATCCCGACCGGGGCCGGCGCGGACGCGCGGGCCCCGGTCGCGCGTTCGCTGGGCGCCTTCCCGGACGCGGAGATAGTAGCCATGGACATAGTGTCCATGTACTGTATCTGACATGAGTTCAGCAGCGGAGCGTGCCACCGCGGGGTCCCTGGTCTGGCGGCTGTCGATGAAGTGGCGGGTGGCGGTCGACCGGGCGGTCGCGCCCCTGGGGCTGACGCACGCCCAGTACGTCCTGATGGCCTCCCTGTACGGGCTGTCGCGCTCCGGCGAGCAGCCCAGTCAGCGTCGGCTCGCCGACCGCGCCGGGCTGGAGCCGCTGTACGTCTCCAAGCTCGCCCGCACTCTGGAGGCCGCGGGCCTGCTCGCCCGCACCCGTGACCCGCACGACCCGCGCGCCATGCGGCTGGCCCTCACCGAGCAGGGGCTCGACGTCACCCGCCGCGCCATCGTCGTGATCCAGCGGCTGCTGGACCAGCTGCTGGAGCCGCTCGGCGGCCAGGACAGCCCGCGCACGCGGCAGTTCAAGGACGACCTGGCGGCCCTGCTCGACACCCCCCTCGACCCGCTCACCGCCCAGGACAAGGAGTCGTCATGACCACCACTCCCGCCACCGCCACTCCCGTGCCCGCCGCCCCCGTTCCCGCCGTCAACGGCCGGGTCATCGCCCTGGCCCACTACGCCTCCCGCGCCCTCCTGGAGGGTGTGCTGACCCGCCACGGCCTCGCCTTCGAGCAGAGCGTCGCGCTCCGGGCCGTCGCCCTCGCGGGCGGCTCCCTCGGCCGGGACGCGCTCGTGGCCGACGTCGTCGGATCGCTGAAGGCCCCCGAGCCGGCCGTGCGCGCCGTCGTCGAGGGGCTGGTCACCGCCGGGCTGCTGGCGGAGGACCCGGCGGAGGCCTCCCGGCTGCGCTACACGGAGGCCGGCCACGCACTCGTCGACGGCACCACCGCCGAGAGTGGCGAGATCTCCGCCCGTCTCTACGCCGGCATCCCGGCCGAGGACCTCGCCGCGGCCGGCCGCGTGCTGTCCCTGGTCGCCGAGCGGGCCAACGCCGAGCTGGCGGCGCATCGCTGACCGGGGGCTCCGTAGGGCCGGGGGGCCGACTCCATCGCCGACAGGTATTTTTTCCTTGACAAATTTTCTTGTCGGTAGCACTCTGGAGACGTGCTGGACGTCGCTGTGATCGAAGAACCCGCCGCGGCCGAGGCGTCCCTGGCCCCCCTGCGGGCCCGGATCCTCGCCGCCCTGGCCGAGCCCGGCTCGGCGGCCATGCTGGCCGCCCGGCTGGACCTGCCCCGGCAGAAGGTCAACTACCACCTGAAGGAACTGGAGCGGCACGGACTCGTCGAACTCGCCGAGGAACGACGCAAGGGCAACGTCACCGAACGGGTGTACCGCGCCACCGCCGCCTCCTACGTGATCTCGCCCGCCGTGCTGGCCGCCGTGAGCCCGGACCCGTCCCGTTCGCCCGACCAGCTCTCCGCCCGATGGCTGCTGGCGCTGGGCTCCCGGCTGGTGCAGGAGGTGGGCACGCTGCTCACCGGCGCCGCCCGGGCCCGGCGGCGGGTCGCCACCTTCGGCATCGACGCGCAGGTGCGGTTCGCCTCCGCGGCCGACCGCACCGCCTTCGCCGACGAACTCGCCCAGGCGGTGGCCGTGCTGGTCAGCCGCTACCACGACGAGTCCGCCCCCGGCGGCCGCACCCACCGGGTGATCGCGGGACTCCACCAGGTCCCCGCCACGGACACCGGCGCCGAGCCGGGACAGGAGAGCGCACGATGACCCACCCGTTCGAGATCGAACTGGAGACCGTCCTGCCGGCGAGTCCGGACGAGGTCTGGGCGGCCATCGCCACCGGGCCGGGCCTGGACTCCTGGTTCATGGGCCGCAACGAGCTGGACCCGCGCGAGGGCGGCACCGCCGCCATGGAGATCGGCGGCCACCGCGAGGACGCGGTGATCACCGCCTACGAGCCCGGCAAGCGCCTGGCCACCCGCACCGCCACCGCCGAGGACGGCCGCTTCATGGCCTTCGAGTACCTCGTCGAGGGCCGCGACGGCGGCGCCACGGTGCTCCGCGTCGTCCACAGCGGCCTGCTCGGCGACGACTGGGAGGACGAGTACGACGCGCTGCGCCGCGGCTGGCCGTTCCACCTGCACACCCTGGGGGAGTACCTCGCCCACTTCCCGGGCCGCACCGGTGCCCCGGTGTTCGCCGTGGCCCCGGTACCCGAGCGGCCGGCCGGGGAGCTGCGCGAGGCCCTGGCCCGCGCCCTCGGCCTGCCGCTGCGGCCCGCCGTCGGCGACCGG
>NZ_BAAAKJ010000224.1:0-8461 GCF_039527695.1 Kitasatospora putterlickiae | reverse complement strand
TCGGCCGCGCACCGCGCCGGCCGGACTGCCGCCGCTGGACGGCGAGGTGGTCTGGGCGGACGCCGAGCGCTTCTCCGTCCGCACCGCCGACGGCCTCTACACCTTCCACCACGGCGCCGGCCTGGTCCTGATGTTCCACCACCTCTTCGGCCCTCACCCGGAGGACGCCGAGGCCGCCTGGCAGCGGTGGCTGACCGGCGTCCTCGCCTGACGACCGCCACGCACCGACCGCTCACCGTCCCATCGCCCACCG
This sequence comes from Kitasatospora putterlickiae, assembly GCF_039527695.1. Taxonomy (NCBI): domain Bacteria; kingdom Bacillati; phylum Actinomycetota; class Actinomycetes; order Kitasatosporales; family Streptomycetaceae; genus Kitasatospora; species Kitasatospora putterlickiae. Next base: position 8,208 of record NZ_BAAAKJ010000224.1, on the reverse strand, counting down.
TTCACCGTCCCACCGCTCACCGAGGAATCACCATGCGCACCCTGATCAGCACCGCGTTCATCTCCCTCGACGGCGTCGTCGAGGCCCCCGGCGGTGAACCCGGCTACCGCAACTCCGGCTGGACCTTCAAGGACGTCGAGTTCGTCCCCGAGGCCTTCGAGATCAAGGGCCGGGAGCAGGAGGAGGCCACCGCGATGCTGCTGGGCCGGGTCAGCTACCAGGCCTTCAGCCAGGTCTGGCCGGACATGGCGGAGTTCGCCCGCTACAAGGAGCTTCCCAAGTACGTCGTCTCCACCACCCTCGCCGAGGGCGACCTGGTGGGGAACTGGGGCGACACCACCATCCTGCGCTCGCTCGACGAGGTCGCCGCGCTGAAGGGGACCGAGGGCGGCCCGATCATCGTCCACGGCAGCGCGTCCCTCAACCAGGCCCTCTCCGACGCCGGCCTGATCGACCGCTACCACCTGCTCGTCTACCCGCTGCTGCTCGGCGCCGGCAAGCGCCTGTTCAGCGGCACCGACAAGGACGCCCAGAAGCTGAAGCTGGTCGAGCACGAGGTCTACTCCAACGGTCTGCAGAAGCAGGTCCTCGACGTCGTCCGCTGACGCCGGGACCCGCCCGGTGGGCCCCTCGGCGTGACAGCATGGGGCGATGACCGATCATCGGAACAACGTCGTCCCCCTGGAGCGCTACGACCTGGCCGAGATCTTCGGTGACACCCAGGACGCCTTCGGGGTCGCCGCGTTGGGGATCACCTGGCGGCCCAAGGAGCACCACGTCGGGATCCTCGCGGAACCGGACGGCCGGCTCGTCGCGCACGCCGGACTGGTCGTGCTGCCGGTGTCGGTGGGCGGCCGGCGGACGGACGCCGTCGGGCTGGGCGGCGTGGCCGTCGCCGCCGACCGGCGCGGCCAGGGGCTGGCCCGCGCGGTGGTGGACGGCGCGCTGGCCCGCGCCCGGGAGCTCGGCCCGCGGCTCGCGTTCCTGTTCTGCCGCCCCGAGGTGGCCGGCCTCTACACCCGCCTCGGCTGGCGTCCGCTGGAGGCCCCCGTCGAGGTCGAGCAGCCCGCCGGTCCGGTGGTGATGCCGCTGCGCACCCTGTGGTTCCCGCTGCACGAGGGCGCGCGGTGGCCGGAGGGCGCCGTGCGTCTGCACTCCCTGCCGATGTGAGCGCGGGCGCGACGCGACGCGTGAACGGCCGGGTTGTCGGTGGCGCGTGCGATGCTGGGCGGGTGGTGTTCGATTTTGAGGCCGAGCTCTGGATCTGGGACGCCCGGCGCGCCGACAGCTGGACCTTCGTCAGCCTGCCCGTCGAGGCCTCCGAGGAGATCCGCGACGTGGCCGCCGGGCCGCGCCGCGGCTTCGGCTCGCTGCGCGTGCGGGTCACCCTCGGCGCCAGCTCCTGGCAGACGTCGATCTTCCCCGACAGCAGCCGCGGCTGCTACGTCCTGCCCGTCAAGCGCGCCGTCCGCACCGCCGAGGACCTCGAACCGGGCGACACCGCCGCCCTCACCGTCGAACTCATCGACCTCTGAACGAGCCCGCTCGCCCAAGGGGGGTGCAGTTAGCTGCACCCCCCTTGGGCAGCTGACTGCAATGGCAGCGCCCGGCCGGAACGGAAGAGTCGTCGTCGCGAGGACGTGATCGAGCGGACCGGAGGCGGACGACATGCGGGCACAGCGGGCACAGCGGGCACAGCGGGCACGGGACCAGCGGACGGCGTGGAAGGCGGAGGCGGCGGTGTTCCTCGCCGTCGCCTTCCCCGCCGCCGGCGCCCTGGGGGCGCTCCAGCCGGCGACCGGCATCCCGGAGGAGGTCCTCCAGCTCACCCAGTTCGGCCCGGCCGCCGGGGTGCTGGCCGCGGCCCTGGTGTGGCCGGCGCGGATCCGGGCGCGGCTGGCCGGGGCAGGCCCCGGTACGCGGGCCGGCCGGGACGACACCGCCTGGGCGGGCCCGGGCCGCTCCGGGTGGCGGCTGCTGCTCACCGCACCGCTCATCGTCGTGGCGGCCACCGGCGGCTACGCGCTGCTCGACGGTGACGCCCGGCTGACCGACCCCCGCTCGCTCGCCCACCCGTTCACCCTGATCGTGCTGGCCCAACTGGTCGGTGCGTGCGGCGAGGAGATCGGCTGGCGCTGCCACCTCCAGCCGCTGCTGCGCACCCGCTTCGGGCCGCTCGCCGCCCCGGTCGCGGTGGGGGTGCTCTGGGGCCTCTGGCACGTGGAGGTGTTCGCGGCCCGTCCCGGGTACGCGGCCGGGTTCCTGCTGGCCACGGTGGCGATGTCGGTCGTTCTCGGGCTGGCGCTGGAGGGCGTGCGGGCGAACCGGCTGCTGCTCGCCGGAGGCTTCCACACCCTGGTCAACCTGGGGATGCTGCTGGCCATGGACGAGGAGGACGGCGCGGTGGCGCCCATGGTGCTGTTCGGCGCCGCGTGCCTGCTGGCGGCGGTGCCGTGGGTGCTGCGGGCCCGTCGGCGGGCCCGGCCGTACCGGGTCGAGGCGCTGCCGGCCGCGCCGGATAGGATCCCGGCGGCGCGGCACGGGGCGCGCTGAGGTGACGGAGCGACGGGCGGGCATGGCGGCGGGGCGGGGCGGGACGGCAGGGGTCGGCGCGGAGACCGGCGCGGAGACCGGCGCGGGGACCGGCGCGGGGACCGGCGCGGGGACCGGCGCACGGGTCGACGCACGGGTCGGCGCGGGAGCGGAGCCCACGGCGCGCGCCCAGCTGCGCGCGCTGGCCCGCTGTCAGCGGCTCTCGCTGTACTCCTTCGTGGTGAGCGCGGCCGGCGCGCTGGTGGTCGGGGTGCTGATGCTGCTCCCGATCGGGATGGGCCGGCCGCTGCTGCCGGGCGCGGCACGGGCCCTGCGCCGGCTGTCCGACCGCTACCGCTCCTGGACGGAGCGCTGGACCGGAACCAGGATCAGCCCGCCCGAGCCCCTGCCGCCCGCCGAGGGCCCGCGCCACCGGCGGGCCGTGCGCATCCTCGGCGACGACGGCTTCTGGCGGGACCTCAGGTGGTCCTGGCTGGAGCCGTGGACCGGCGGGCTGCTGGTCGCGGTGCCGCTCTGGCTCGTCGGGTACGGCCTGTTCGGCGCGGTCCTCCAGCCCTTCGTCTGGCCGTGGCTCGGCCCCGGCAACTGGTACGCCTTCGTGCTCGTCGACTCCACCGCCTCGATGCTCGCCGCCGCCGTGCTCGGCCTGCTGTTCACCGGTGCGGGCCTGCGGCTGGCGCCCACCGCGCTGGAGCTGCACGCCCGTTGGAGCCGGCGGGCGCTCGTCGCGCCGTACACCACCGAGCTGGAGCGGCGGATCGAGCACCTGACCGACACCCGCGCCGAGGCGCTGGACGCCCGGGCGGACGAACTGCGGCGCATCGAACGCGACCTGCACGACGGCGCGCAGGCCCGGCTGGTCGCCGTCGGCATGGCGCTGGACGAGGCGACCCGGCTGCTGGACACCGACCCGGGCGGCGCCCGCGCGCTGCTGCGGGAGGTGCGGGCCGGCTCGGCGCGGGCGCTGCAGGACCTCCGCGACCTGGTCCACGGCATCCACCCGCCGATCCTCACCGACCGGGGCCTCGGCGACGCCGTGCGCTCCCTCGCGCTGGACAGCTTCCTCGACGTGCGCGTCACCGCCGACCTGCCGGGGCGGCTCCCGGCGCCGGTCGAGACCGCCGCCTACTTCGCCGTCGCCGAACTGCTCGCCAACGCGGCCAAGCACTCCGGCGGCCGCGAGGTGACGGTCCGCCTGGCACACGCGGACGGCGTACTGCGCGCGGTCGTCGCGGACGACGGCCACGGCGGCGCCGACCCGGAGCGGGGCACCGGCCTGCGCGGTGTGGTGCGCAGGCTGGGCACCGTCGACGGAACCCTCGCCCCGCACAGCCCGCCGGGCGGCCCGACCACCGTAACCCTGGAGATACCGTGCGAGATCCGCTCCGAGATCCCCTGCGCGTCGTCCTCGCCGAGGACCTCTTCCTCCTCCGGGACGGCCTGATTCGCACGCTCCAGGACCACGGCTGCGAGGTGGTCGCCGCCGTCGACAACGGACCGGCCCTGCTGCGCGCGCTGCGCGAGCGGGAGCCGGACGTCGCCGTGGTCGACATCCGCCTGCCGCCGGGCTTCACCGACGAGGGCCTGCGCGCCGCCCTGGAGGCGCGCCGTTCGCGGCCCGCGCTGCCGGTGCTGGTGCTCTCCCAGTACGTCGACCAGCTCTACGCGCAGGAGTTGCTGGCCGACGGCGACGGCGCGATCGGGTACCTGCTGAAGGACCGGGTCACCCACACCGACCAGTTCGTGGACGCGGTGCGGACCGTCGCGGGCGGCGGCACGGTGATGGATCCGCAGGTGATCGCCAAGCTGCTGGCCCGGGGTGACGCCCGCGGCACCACCGCCGAGCTGACCCCGCGCGAGCACGAGGTGCTGCGGCTGATGGCCGAGGGCCGCTCCAACGCCGCGATCACGCACACCCTGCACATCGGCGAGAGCGCCGTCGCCAAGCACACCGCGAGCATCTTCGCCAAGCTCCGCATCGAGGCCTCCGCCGACGACAACCGCCGCGTCCTCGCCGTCCTCGCCTATCTCAAACGCTGACCATCCGTCATTTTCGGCTCCTCGCTTGACTCTCACACCGGTGTGAAGGTTGAGGATGGCGCCATGACCGACGCTCAGCAAGGATCAGCGAAAGACGTTCCCGTGGCCGTCCTCGGCCTCGGGCTGATGGGGCGGGCCCTGGTCGGGGCGTTCCTGCGCGCGGGCCACCCGACCACGGTGTGGAACCGCACCCCCGGCAAGGCCGCCGAACTCACCGACGCGGGAGCCCGCCCCGCCGCCACGCCCGAGGAGGCGGTGGCCGCCGCCGAACTGGTGGTGGTCTGCGTGTCCGACCACACCGCCGTCCGCGAACTGCTCGACCGCCTCGACGCCGCCGACCGGGACCTGCTCGCCGGTCGCGTCCTGGTCAACCTCACCTCCGGCACCGCCGCGCAGGCCCGGGAGAACGCCGCCCGGGTGGCCGCCACGGGCGGCGGCTACCTGGACGGCGCGATCTTCGCCGTGCCGCCCGCCATCGGCACGCCGGAGGCCGTCGTGGTGTACGCCGGCGCCCCCGCGGACTTCGAGCGCCACGCGCCCGCGCTGCGCGCCCTCGCCGCCGACGCCACCACGCACCTGGGCGAGGACCACGGCCTCGCCGCGCTGCACGACTCCGCCGTGCTCGGGCTGATGTGGAGCATCCTGAACGGCTTCCTGCACGGCGCCGCGCTGCTCGGCGCGGCCGGCCTCGACGCCACGGCCTACGCCCCGCTCGCCGCCCGCACGACGGTGACGGTGGCCGGCTGGCTCGCCGACCAGGCCGGCCAGGTCGACGCCGGCACCTACCCGGCCGGCGACGCCACCCTGGAGACCCACATCGCCACGATGGACCACCTCGTCGAGGAGAGCGCCGCCCTCGGCGTGAGCACCGAACTCCCGGACCTCATCCGGGCGCTGGCGGGCCGGGCGCTGGCGGCGGGCCAGGGCGGGGCCGGCTACGCAGTGCTGGTCGAGCAGTTCCGCCGGCCCGCCCCCGCCGCCGGGCACGGTGCCGGAGAATGACCGCCATGACGACCTTCGACCCCCGCGCCCTGCTCGCCGAGAGCCGTCTCGGTGTGCTCGCCACGATCAAGTCCGACGGCCGGCCCCAGCTCTCGCCCGTGATGCCGTACTACGACCGGGACGCCGAGCGGCTCTACGTCTCGATGACGGAGGGCCGCGCCAAGACGGCCAATCTGCGCCGCGACCCGCGCGCCGCCCTGGAGGTCACCCGCGCCGACGGCTGGGCCTGGGCCACCGCCGAAGGAACGGTCACCCTGATCGGCCCGTCGACCGACCCCAGCGGTCCCGAGGTGGAGGAACTGGTCGACTACTACCGGCGCGCGGCCGGTGAACACCCGGACTGGGACGAGTACCGCGCCGCGATGGTCGCCGACCGGCGGGTCCTGATGATCCTCTCGGTCGACCACGTCTACGGCGGGCGCGCCTGACCCGGCCGGTCAGGCACACGGGTCCGCGTACGGCAGGTCCGAGAAGGTGTTCGCCCACTCGGCCCGGCCGTAGCGGACCGTCCGGACCGCGCAGAGGTCCTGGCGGAGCCGGTCGAAGTCGGTCGGCACCAGGACGCTCTCGCCGCCCAGCAGCGCCAGCGGGCTGGACGGCAGCCCGAGCAGCAGCGCGCCGTCGCCCGGCCGGAACCCCTCCAGGACGAGACCGGAGTGCTCCACGCGGGTCTGCGCGATCAGTTCGGCGCTCCCGGGCGGGGCGCCGTCGGCCGGGGGCCGCCAGAGCGCGAGCGGCGCCCCGGTCGGGTCCGTCGATCCCCAGGCGACCAGCGCTCCCGCGGCCGGGCCGACGGCCAGCGAGGTCACCCGGCTCAGCCCGCCGGGGAGGGCGTGCCGCTTGCCGGGGTCCTCCAGGTCGGCGAGGAACGGCTGCCCGAGGTCGGACAGGGCGACGACGGTCCGGCCGCGGACGAAACGGGCGGTGTCGCCGAGCCGTGGTCCGGCGTCCAGCCGGTCGGCCTCGCCCTCGGCGCCCGGCGCCCACGCGGTGTTCGGCCGGTGGGGCTCCTCGCCCGCGATCACCTCGCGGCTGACGATCAGCCAGTTGTCGCCGCTGGTGTCCAGACTGCGCGGCTGGGTCCGGACCAGCGCCAGCTGCCGGGAGTTCGCCGGGTCGGTGAGGTCCAGGATCCGGAACTGGGTGCCGTGGATGACGGCCAGCCGGCGGCCGTGCTCGCCGAAGAGCGTCAGCCGGGTGTCGGTGTTGGGGTACTGGTCGGGGATGGTGGCCAGCCGGACCGGGTGGTGGACCTGCTGGATGTCCCATAGATAGATGTACGGCGGGGTGCCGTTGTACACGGCGATCACCGTGCTGCCCGGGCTCGCCCCGACCACCGGGCGGCCCGTCAGGGCCTCGGGGAGGGGGATCTCGCCCGCCGGGCGGGCCGTTCCGTCGGCGAAGGACCAGAGCCGCAGCCGCTCCGGCCCGGCCATGCCGACCAGCACGTCGCGGCCCTGTAGGAAGCGGACCTCCCCGGTCGCCCCCGGCACCGAGCCGACCGGGACCGGCGGGCCGTCCCGGTCGATCCGCCAGATGGTGCCGGAGCGGCCCACGCCGTAGCGGCCGTCGGCGGAGAACACCGGTTCCCCCAGGTCCAGCCTGCCGGCGAGGGCCTCGGGCAGGCTCTGCACCGGTGCGTTCCAGAGCGTGACGACGCCGTTCTCGTCCCCGCCGGCGACCGTGCGGCCGTCGGGCGCGTACGCGGCGGCCAGCAGACCGCTCCCGCCGGGGACCACCCGCGCGGCGGCGGGCTTGTCGTCGATCCTGGTCAGCGTGAGCCGCCCGGCGCGGGACACGGTGGCCAGCACCGGCTCCCGTCCGGGGAAGGAGAGCGACGGGTTGGTCTCCTGGCCGGGGGCCGGATCGGGCAGCGCGATCGGCTTCGCCGGGTCGGAGGTGTCCCACAGGTGCAGCCCGTCGCCCGCGCCGCCCCCGCCGCCGACCAGCCGCCGGCCGTCCGGGCTGAAGGCCACGGACAGCGTGGCCGTGCCGCCGGGCTCGGCGAGCGGGCGCGGGAAGGCCCGGTCCGCGACGTCGAGGATCCGCACGCGGCCGCCGGACACCGTCAGGGCGAGCGTGCGGCCGTCCGGGTGGAAGGAGACGGAGTCGACCGGCGCGGCCTCCGACCCGGGGGCGGCCGGGACGGGAGGGACCGGATCGGGGCGGGACAGGTCGTGCAGGTCCCAGAGCCGCAGCCCGCCGCCGGCCGCCACCGCGAGGGTGCTCCCGTCCGGGCTCACCGCGAGGCCCGCGATCGCGCCCGCGTCGGCGGCGGCCCGGGAGACCAGACGCGGGCGGGACGGGTCCGCGAGGTCCCACACCGAGAGGTCCGCCGAGGTGTGCACCAGCAGGTGGTTGCCGTCCGGGTGCCAGGCGAGCGCCGCGTTCCCCCGGGCCTCCAGCACCTCGCCGGGGGACGGGTGGTAGCGGTCCGAGGTGTTCCAGATCCGGACGCTGCCGTCGGCGGCGGCGCTGGCCAGGGTCCGGCCGGTGCGGTTGAAGGCCAGGCCGACCACGAACGCCGTGTGGCCGGTCAGCCGGGTCTGCACCGGCTGGAGCGCGGAGGCCAGCAGCGCGCCGCGCGCCTCGGGGGTCGCGGCGGCGCGGTAG
>NZ_BAAAKJ010000223.1:29623-31602 GCF_039527695.1 Kitasatospora putterlickiae | reverse complement strand
CCGGCGCCCCCGCCGGGGCCGCCGTGGTCGCGGTCGGCGGCTACGGGCGCGGCGAGCTCTCGCCGCGCAGCGACCTGGACGTCCTGCTGCTGCACGAGGGCCGGCTGGACCCCGCCGTGCCGGAGCGCCTCTGGTACCCGGTCTGGGACTCCGGCGCCTCGCTCGACCACGCGGTCCGCACCCCCGCCGAGACCAGGTCGGTGGCCGCCGCCGACCTGAAGGCGCAGCTCGGCCTGCTGGACGCCCGGCACGTGGCCGGCGACCCGGCGCTCACCGCCGCGCTGCGCTCCACCCTGCTCGCCGACTGGCGGGTGGGCGCCCCGCGGCGGCTGCCGGAGCTGCGCGAGCTGGTCCGGGAGCGGGCCGAGCGGCACGGCGAGCTGTCCTTCCTGCTGGAACCCGACCTGAAGGAGGCCCGCGGCGGCCTGCGGGACGTCGTGGCGCTGCGCGCGGTCGCCGCGAGCTGGCTCGCCGACGCGCCCCGGGAGGGGCTGGACGCCGCCGCGCTCCGGCTGGCGGACGTGCGCGACGCCCTGCACCTGGTGACCGGCCGGGCCACCGACCGGCTCGCCCTGCGGGACCAGGACCAGGTCGCCGAGCGGCTGGGCCTGCCGGACGCGGACGCCCTGCTGCGCGAGGTCTACCGGGCGGCGCGGACCGTCGCCTACGCCTCCGACGTCGCCTGGCGGTCGGTGGAACGGGTGCTGGCCGCCCGCTCGGGCCGGGGCCGCCGGCCGCTCCGGCGCCTCCCGTTCACCGGTGCCGGACGGGGCGCGCCGGCCCGGGGCCCGGTGGAGCGCCGGCCGCTCGCGGAGGGCGTGGTGGAGCAGGACGGTGAGGCGGTGCTGGCCCGGGGCGCCCGCCCGGCCGCCGACCCGGTGCTGCCGCTGCGCGCCGCGGCGGCGGCCGCCCAGAACGGCCTCGCCCTCTCCTGCGCGACGGTGGGCCGGCTGGCGGCGGAGTGCGGTCCGCTGCCGGTGCCCTGGCCGGACGAGGCGCGCGAGCAACTGGTCACCCTGCTCGGCGCGGGCGAGGCCTGCCTGCCGGTCTGGGAGGCGCTGGAGGCGCGGGGGCTGATCACCCGGCTGCTGCCGGAGTGGGAGCGGGTGCGCTGCCGGCCGCAGCGCGACGCGGTGCACCGCTGGACGGTGGACCGGCACCTGGTGGAGACGGCGGTGCGGGCCGCCGCGATGACCCGCCGGGTGGCCCGGCCGGACCTGCTGCTGGTCGCCGCGCTGCTGCACGACATCGGCAAGGGCCGGCCGGGCGACCACAGCGCGGCGGGCGAGGCGGTCGTCCGCGTCCTGGCCGCCCGGATGGGCTTCGACCCGGAGTCGGTGGAGACCCTGGCGGTGCTGGTGCGCCACCACCTGACCCTGGTGGACACCGCGACCCGGCGGGACCCGGACGACCCGGCGACCGTGGAGACCGTCACCAAGGCGGTCGGGTCGGTGGCGCGGCTGGAGCTGCTGCGGGCGCTGACCGAGGCGGACGCGCTGGCCACCGGCCCGGCCGCGTGGAGCGGCTGGCGGGCCTCGCTGGTGGACGGCCTGGCCGCCCGGGCCGCCGCCCGGCTGACCGGGGCGTCCGGCGGGTTCCCCGGCCCCGTCGAGGCGGAGCCGACCGCCGAGCAGGAGCGGCTGGCGGTGGAGGCGGCCAGGACCGGCGGGCCGGCGCTGTCGCTGTCGGCCGGGAGCGAGGCGGACGCGGCCGGCACCGGGCCGATGGGCGTGCGGCTGCTGCTGGCCGTCCCGGACCGGCCGGGCCTGCTGGGCACCGTCGCCGGGGTACTGGCCCTGCACCGGCTGGCGGTCCGCTCGGCGGGGCTGCGCGTGCTGGACCCGATCGGCGCCGGGCCGGTGCTGCTGCTCTCCTGGACGGTGGCCGCGGAGTTCGGCGGGCCACCGGAGGCGGCCCGGTTCCGGGCCGATCTGCGTCGGGCGCTGGACGGCTCGCTGGACGTCACCCGCCGACTGGCC
>NZ_BAAAKJ010000223.1:27573-29590 GCF_039527695.1 Kitasatospora putterlickiae | reverse complement strand
CGCGCCGGCGCGGGGTGCCCACTCCGGCGCCGGTGGTCGCGGTGGCGCCGCCGGTCGCCTCGGCGAGCGCGACGGTGCTGGAGGTGCGCGCGCACGACGCGCCCGGCCTGCTGCACCGGATCGGCCGGGCGCTGGACGGCGCCGGGGTGCGGGTGCGGACCGCGCACGTCTCGACGCTCGGCGCGGACGCCGTGGACGCCTTCTACCTGACCGACGCGGCGGGCCGTCCGCTCTCCGCGCGGCGGGCCGGGGAGGTGGCGGCGGCGGTCCGGGCGGCGCTGGGCTGAGCCGCCGGTTCCGGGGCCGTCCGAGCTCGTTCCAACCCGGGTGGAGACCGTCACCGGACCGGCCGGATACCCTTGGGGACGACGACCGTACCCACACCGATGCCGCAGAGGACCCGCGACGACGTGTTCGACACTCTTTCCGATCGCCTCGCAGCGACGTTCAAGAACCTCCGGGGCAAGGGCCGCCTGAGCGAGGCGGACATCGACGCCACCGCCCGCGAGATCCGCATCGCGCTCCTGGAGGCGGACGTCGCGCTGCCGGTCGTCCGGGCCTTCATCAAGCAGGTGAAGGAGCGCGCGCTCGGCGTCGAGGTCTCCGGCGCGCTGAACCCGGCCCAGCAGATCATCAAGATCGTCAACGAGGAGCTCATCGCCATCCTCGGTGGCGAGACCCGCCGGGTGCGGTTCGCCAAGAGCGGCCCGACGGTGATCATGCTCGCCGGTCTGCAGGGCGCCGGTAAGACCACCCTGGCCGGCAAGCTCGGGCACTGGCTGAAGAAGCAGAAGCACACCCCGCTGCTGGTCGCCTGCGACCTCCAGCGCCCCAACGCCGTCAACCAGCTGCAGGTCGTCGCCGACCGCGCGGGCGTCGCGTTCTACGGGCCGCAGCCGGGCAACGGCGTCGGCGACCCGGTCCAGGTGGCCCGGGACTCGATCGAGTACGCCAAGCAGAAGCAGTTCGACGTCGTCATCGTCGACACCGCCGGCCGCCTCGGCATCGACGCCGAGCTGATGCAGCAGGCCGCCGACATCCGCGCCGCCGTCAACCCGGACGAGGTCCTGTTCGTCGTCGACGCGATGATCGGCCAGGACGCGGTCACCACCGCGCAGGCCTTCCTCGAAGGCGTCGACTTCACCGGTGTGGTGCTCTCCAAGCTCGACGGCGACGCCCGCGGCGGTGCCGCGCTCTCGGTCGCGCACGTCACCGGCCGGCAGATCATGTTCGCCTCCAACGGCGAGAAGGTCGACGACTTCGACGCCTTCCACCCGGACCGGATGGCCTCGCGCATCCTGGGCATGGGTGACGTCCTCTCGCTGATCGAGAAGGCCGAGCAGACCTTCTCGCAGGCCGAGGCGGAGAAGATCGCCGCCAAGCTGCGCGGCGGCCCGAAGCAGTTCACCCTGGACGACTTCCTGTCCCAGCTGGAGCAGGTCCAGAAGATGGGCTCGATCTCCAAGCTGCTCGGCATGCTGCCCGGCATGGGCCAGATCCGCGAGCAGATCAACAACATCGACGACAAGGACGTCAACCGCGTCGGCGCGATCATCAAGTCGATGACCCCGACCGAGCGCGCCGAGCCGGAGCTGATCAACGGCTCCCGCCGGGCCCGCATCGCCAAGGGCTCGGGCGTCCAGGTCGGCGAGGTGAAGAACCTGGTCGAGCGGTTCTTCGAGGCCCGCAAGATGATGTCCGCGATGGCCTCCGGCAAGGGCGTGCCCGGCATGCCGGGCATCCCGGGCATGGGCGGCGGCGCCAAGAAGTCCGCCAAGAAGGCCCCGGCCGCCAAGGGCAAGCGCAAGAGCGGCAACCCGCTGAAGCGGGCGCAGGAGGAGGCCGCGGCCGCCGAGCGCCGCGCGCTCGGCGCCGGCCAGCCGCCCGCCGAGGGCGGTGCGTTCGGCCTCGGCGCGGGCAAGGGCCCGGCCGACTTCGAGCTGCCCAAGGAGTTCAAGGACCTGCTGTAGTCCTGCCCGGCTCCCGCCCAGGTGCCCGTGAACGGCCCGCCGCCCGG
>NZ_BAAAKJ010000223.1:1173-27533 GCF_039527695.1 Kitasatospora putterlickiae | reverse complement strand
CGGCGGGCCGTTCGCGTGCCCGATGGTCATCCGAGATGATGGGCTGATGCGAGTGACGATCAGGGCCCCGCGGACCGGGGACGAGGTGGCGTACGCCGAGGCGGTCCGGCGCTCCGCCGAGCACATCGGCCGGTGGAACCCGGTCGAGCCGGACGCCCTGCCGGACCTGATGGAGCGCCAGGGTTCCTCGCTGCGGACCTTCCTGATCGTGGACCAGGAGACCGGCGGCCTGGTAGGCAAGGTCAACGTGGCCAACATCGTGATGGGCCGGTTCTGCAACGGCGCGCTCGGCTACGACTCGTTCCTGCCGTTCGCCGGGACCGGGCGGATGACCGAGGGCATGCGGCTCGTCCTGGACCACTGCTTCGCCCCGCTGACGGAGGGCGGGCTCGGCCTGCACCGGCTGGAGATCAACGTCCAGCCGGACAACGACCGGTCGATCGCCCTGGCCAAGCGGCTGGGCTTCCGGCACGAGGGGTTCGCCCCGCGGATGCTGTTCCTCCAGGGGACCTGGCGGGACCACGAGCGGTTCGCGCTGACCGCCGAGGAGTGGCCGGGGTCGTCCGCCGCGGTGGACGGGGCCTGACCCGGCGGGCTTCCGGCTCCCGCGCGTGTCCCCGGCCGTTTCCCGGGCCGTTCCCGGACCCGCGCCCGGGCGCGTCGGGCGGCGCGGCGTTGCGGTTGGAGGAGCCGAGCGGATGTCCGTATTGTCCGATGGGTGACTGATCCCGTGCCACCGCGCCAGACCCCCGACCAGCCGTGGAGGTCCGAGGGCGCCCCACCCCCGCCGCCCCCGCGGCGCAAGATGCCCGGCGGCTGGACGGGCCTCATCCTCACCGCCCTCGTGGTGTTCCTGATCAGCGACCTGCTGCTGTCCTTCTTCGGCCCCGGCGGCGCCACCACGATCTCCTACACCGAGTTCAACAGCCAGCTGAACAAGGGCAACATCACCAAGATCTACTCCAAGGGCGACTCGATCGAGGGCACCCTCAAGAACGCCGAGCCGAAACCGGACGGCGACAAGGGGACGTACACCGAGTTCCGGACCCAGCGGCCGGTCTTCGCCGGGGACGACCTCTGGACCACCCTCCAGCAGAAGGGCGTCGAGGTCACCGCCGAACCGGTCGTCCAGCAGCGAAGCTTCCTCGCCAACCTGCTCATCTCGCTGGCCCCGATGCTGCTGCTGATCCTGATCTGGGTGCTGCTCGCCCGGCGGATGGCCGGCGGACTCGGCGGCGGGGCGCTCGGCCGCAAGGCCCCGCCCAAGCCGGTCACCGCCGAGGCCGGGCGGCGCACCACCTTCGCCGACGTGGCCGGCATCGACGAGGTCGAGGCCGAGCTCACCGAGGTGGTCGACTTCCTGAAGAACCCGCAGCGGTACCGCCGGCTCGGCGCCAAGATGCCGCGCGGCGTGCTGCTCAGCGGCCCGCCCGGCACCGGCAAGACCCTGCTGGCCCGGGCCGTCGCCGGTGAGGCGGACGTGCCGTTCTTCTCCGCCTCCGCCTCCGAGTTCATCGAGATGATCGTCGGCGTCGGCGCCAGCCGGGTGCGCGAGCTGTTCGCCGAGGCCCGCAAGGTCGCCCCGGCGATCGTCTTCATCGACGAGATCGACACCATCGGCCGCCAGCGCGGCAGCGGCGGCGGCATGGGCGGCCACGACGAGCGCGAGCAGACGCTCAACCAGATCCTCACCGAGATGGACGGCTTCACCGGCTCCGAGGGCGTCATCGTCATCGCCGCCACCAACCGGGCCGACGTGCTCGACCCGGCGCTGCTGCGCCCCGGCCGCTTCGACCGCCGGATCACCGTCAGCCCGCCGGACCGCGACGGCCGCGCCGCCATCCTGCGCATCCACTCCCGGGAGGTCCCGCTGGACGGCGACGCCGACCTGAACCGGCTCGCCAAGGCCACCCCCGGGATGACCGGCGCCGAACTGGCCAACCTGGTCAACGAGGCCGCGCTGCTCGCGGTCAAGCGCCGCCAGGACGCGGTGAACGACCGGGACCTCTCGGACGCGCTGGAGAAGGTCCAGCTCGGTGCCGTCCGGCCGCTGGTGATGCCGCAGGCCGAACGGGAGCGGACCGCGTACCACGAGAGCGGCCACGCCCTGCTCGGCATGCTCCAGCCGGGCGCCGACCCGGTCCGCAAGATCACCATCGTGCCGCGCGGCCGCGCCCTCGGCGTCACCCTCTCCACCCCGGAGAACGACCGGTACTCCTACACCGAGCCCTATCTGCGCGGCCGGATCATCGGCGCGCTGGGCGGGATGGCCGCCGAGCAGGTGGTCTACGGAGTGATCACCACCGGCGCGGAGAGCGACCTGGAGCAGGTCACCAACATCGCCCGCGGCATGGCCGGGCGGTGGGGCATGAGCGAGCGGGTCGGCCGGCTCACCGCCGTCCCGTCCGACCCGCAGGGCGCCTACGGGCTCTCCGCGGCGCCGACCACGCTGGACGCGGTGGACGAGGAGGCCCGGCGGATCGTCGCCGAGTGCTACGAGGAGGCGGTGCGGCTGCTGACCGAGCAGCGGGCCCGGCTGGACGCGCTGGCGGCGGCGCTGCTGGAGGCGGAGACGCTGGACGAGGAGGCCGCCTACCGGGCGGCGGGGGTGCCCAGGAAGGCGCTCGACCAGGCCTGACGGCCTCCCTGGTGAGGGGCGCGTGCCGTGGTGGCACGCGCCCCTTCGTCGTCCCGCGCGGCGGCGACGGGCCGTCCGCACGGGCGGTCCGCACGGGCCGGTTCGCGCGTCCGGGTCAGCGGGGCCGTTCGGCGATCAGGTAGCGGAAGACGTTCGCCATCCGCACCGTGCCGTCCGGCCGCAGGTACGGCTGCAGGGACTCCTCCAGCTCCTTGGCCACCAGCGCCGGCCCGGAGAACTCCGCCGCCGCGTCGTACAGCCCGGTGGCGAGCAGCCCGCGCACCGCGCTCCCCGGATCGGGGTAGGCGAACGGGCAGCCGACCCGGCCGCCGCCGGCCGGGCGCAGGACGGTCCCGGCGAGCAGGTCCTCCAGCGCGCCGGGCGGGCTCAGCTCGAACGGGTCGCGCGCCCCGCTGCGCCGGGCCATCCGCCGGGCCACGTCCAGGACGGCCGCGCTCTCGCAGCGCTCCCGCGGCCCCCAGGCGGCCAGCACCACGTGCCCGCCGGGCAGGACCAGCCGGGCCGCCGCGGCCACCGTGCGGCGCGGCTCGGTACCCGGGGGAGGCTGCTCGAAAACCGTGACCAGCGAATAGGCCGAGCGGGCGACGTCCGCCCCCGGCCGGTGGTGGGCGGCGACCCGTAGCCGGCGCTCCCGGGCCAGCCCGCGCAGCTCGTCGTCGGGCTCCAGGCCGGCCACCTGCGCGCCTCGGCCGGCGGCCAGCAGCAGGGCGAGGCCCGAGCGGCAGCCCAGGCCCAGCACGCTGGTCGCCGGGCCGACCTCCAGGCGGTCGTGGACGGCCTCGTAGAGCGGCACCAGCATCCGCTCCTGGATCTCCGCCCAGTCCCGGGCCCGGGCGGAGGCCCGCCCCGTGCCGGGGGGTGCTGCGGTCGTGCCGGTCACCCGCGCTGAAGCCATCGCGGCCTCCCATCCGGTCCTTCGGTGTGCTGCTCCGGCCCCCCTCGACGTCCCGCCCCCACTCCAGCGAACAGCGGCTCGGGCGCGGCGTCCAGAGGGGTGCGGGGTGGTGCGCGCGTGTCGGGGTCGTGCGCCCCCGGGCGGGCCGCCGCGTGGAATGGATTCGGAGTCGGGGGTCCGCTCCCCGTACGATTCGCCCATGGCTAAGGCACCCGTTCTCACCCCCCAGGCGGAAGACTTCCCGCGCTGGTACCAGGACCTCATCAACAAGGCCGAGCTGGCCGACAACGGTCCGGTGCGCGGCACCATGGTCATCCGACCGTACGGCTACGGTCTGTGGGAGCGGATGCAGCAGGAGATGGACGCCCGGATCAAGAAGGCCGGCGCCCAGAACGCCTACTTCCCGATGTTCATCCCGCAGTCCTACCTGACCAAGGAGGCGGAGCACGTCGAGGGCTTCGCCCCCGAGCTCGCGGTGGTCACGCACGGCGGCGGCAAGCAGCTCGACGAGCCGGTCGTCGTCCGGCCGACCTCCGAGACGATCATCAACGAGTACTTCTCGAAGTGGGTGCAGAGCCACCGCGACCTGCCCCTGCTGATCAACCAGTGGGCCAACGTGGTCCGTTGGGAGCTGCGCCCGCGCGTCTTCCTGCGCACCACCGAGTTCCTCTGGCAGGAGGGCCACACCGCCCACGCCACCTACGAGGACGCCCGCGACTACGCCTCGATGATCCACACCGAGGTCTACGGCGACTTCATGACCAACGTGCTCGGCATCGACGTCGTGCTCGGCCGCAAGACCGCCAAGGAGCGCTTCGCGGGCGCCATCAACACCCTCACCCTTGAGGGCATGATGGGCGACGGCAAGGCGCTGCAGATGGGCACCAGCCACGAGCTGGGCCAGAACTTCGCCAAGGCGTTCAACACCACCTACCAGCTGCAGGGCGCCGAGCGCGAGTACGTCTGGCAGACCTCCTGGGGCGTCTCGACCCGCATGGTCGGCGGTCTGATCATGTCCCACGGCGACGACAGCGGCCTGCGCGTCCCGCCGCGGCTGGCCGCCGTGCAGGCCGTCGTCCTGGCCATCAAGGGCGACGACGCGGTGATCGCCAAGGTCCGCGAGATCGGTGCCGCGCTGGAGGCCGCCGGCGTCCGCGTGGTCGTCGACGACCGCACCGACACCCCGTTCGGCCGCCGCGCCGTCGACTGGGAGCTCAAGGGCGTGCCGCTGCGCATCGAGGTCGGCCCGCGCGACCTGGAGAACGGCACCGCGATGCTGGCCCGCCGGATCCCGGGCGGCAAGGAGCCGGTCTCGATCGACGGCCTGGCCGCGACCGTCCCGGGCATCCTGGAGGAGGACCAGGCGCTGCTGCTGCGTCAGTCGCGCGAGCGCCGCGAGTCCCGCACCGTCGACGTGAAGACCATCGACGAGGCCGCCGAGGCCGCCGCCACCGGCTGGGGCCGGATCTCCTGGGCCGAGCTGGGCGCGGAGGGCGAGGCCAAGCTGGCCGAGCAGGGTGTCTCGGTGCGCTGCATCGTGGCCGCCGACGGCTCGGTGCCGCAGACGGACGACCAGGAGGGCAACGTCGCGCTCGTCGCGCGCGCCTACTGACCGTTCGGTGGTTCCCCGGCATGGTGGCCGACCACGAAGGATGTCGCCGTAAAACGATCTGCGGTGACGCGTTCTGACGGTTGTCGACCTGTCTGACGGGAAATTCGTAACGCTGATGACCGGCGTTGTTCCGAACATGTCTCACATACCGACATCCCTACTGGCCGGTCAACTGCCGGTATTAACGGAATAGCGGTACGGTGTACGGCCCGTGGCCCTGTCAACTCGACAGGACCACGGGCCGTACGTCCTGGGGGCGACAGCCCGCTCCCGGACGGAAATGACGAGGCGCCCGCCGAGCCGGCGGGCCCAAACCTGCAGGGGGTTGGTCTTGCGTCAGATCCGGAACGCGCATTTCGCGCGTAGTCGCACATTCCTGAGAGGTTCCTGGGAATTCCCGGGGAACCGGAACACGCGGAACATCGGCTCCTACTCCATCGTTGGTCTAGCGTGAGCACGACACAGCCCCTCGTTCTCGCGGCCGAACTGGCCGCCGCCTGGAGTGACATCCAGGCCTACCACCAGGACCTCCCCGACCTCGCCTCGCCCGAGGCGCTGATCGGCGAGTCCTCCTCGGCCTGTGGCACCCGGCTCGGTTTCGAGCGGCTCCTCCACGAGGCTGCCCATGGTCTGGCCGCGGCCCGGGACATCCGGGACACCTCGCGGGCCGGCCGCTACCACAACCGGCGCTTCCTGCTCCTGGCCTCCGAGCTGGGCCTGGCGCACCCGGTCGAACCGCACGCCAGCAGCGGCTTCTCCCAGGTGACCATGCTCAAGGAGACCCGCGAGCGGTACGCCGAGACCATCGAGCGCCTGGACCGCGCCCTCGGCGCGCACCAGGAAGCGGTGGCCGGCGAAGGGGCCTCGCGCGCCTTCCGCGGTCCGGCGGCCCGGCATGGCTCCTCCGGGGGCGGCGTGCGGGTCAAGGCGGTCTGCGGCTGCGGGCGCAACGTCCGGGTCGTGCCGTCGGTGCTCGCGCAGGCGTCCATCGTCTGCGGCGCGTGCCAGCAGCCGTTCAAGATCGCGTAGTCCGGCTCGCGTCTCGTCGCACAACTCGGGGAGCCTCGCGGCTCGGGGAACCGAGGGAAACCGGCGGGCGGCTGTGCGGGCAGTGGCCCGGCCGGAGCGATCCGGTCCAGAGGCGGTCCGGGCGCGGTTCGGATGCGGTCCGGATGCGGTCCGGATCCGTTCTGGATCCAGAGCGGATCCACCGATGATCCATCGATGATTGGCCAGTGATTCACCAGTGAGGTGCACCGCGTAGGTGCGTGTTGGGCTGACCGGGAGCGGGGGCTCCCGGTCGACCTGTTTTCGGGGGTCGGCGCCCGGTGTGGCAGAATGGACCGCTGAGTACTCGGCAGCCGGGCAGGACCCCTCTCTCCTTCGGCTGGCGTGTCCCTTGAACGGCCCACCACGCAACCCCACGCGAGGGCGGGGCCGCTCACCCACGTCAACACCAGGAGATTCCACTCCCGTGGCAGTCAAGATCAAGCTGAAGCGTCTCGGCAAGATTCGCTCCCCGCACTACCGCATCATCGTCGCCGACGCCCGCACCAAGCGTGACGGTCGCGCGATCGAGGAGATCGGCATCTACCAGCCGACCTACAACCCCTCGAAGATCGAGGTCGACGGCGACCGCGCCCAGTACTGGCTGTCCGTCGGCGCCCAGCCGACCGAGCCGGTGCTCGCCATCCTCAAGCTGACCGGCGACTGGCAGAAGTTCAAGGGCCTGCCGGCTCCGGAGCCGCTGAAGGTCGCCGAGCCGAAGGTCGAGGACTTCTCGCACCTGTTCGCCAAGGCCGTCGCCGGCTTCGAGGACGCCACCACCGGTGTCGCCATCACCCCGAAGGCCAAGAAGTCGGACAAGGCCGAGGCTGAGGCCGACGCCGCCGCCGAGGCCTGAGCGTGATCGAGGACGCCCTCGACCATCTGGTGAAGGGCATCGTCGAGCACCCCGACGAGGTGCAGGTGCGCTCGCGCAACCTGCGCCGGGGCAACACCATCGAGGTGCGGGTGCACCCCGATGACCTCGGCAAGGTGATCGGCCGGGGTGGCCGCACGGCGCGCGCCCTGCGCACCGTGGTCGGCGCCCTCGGCGGTCGCAACGTCCGGGTCGACCTGGTCGACGTGGACAACATTCGCTGATCAGGCTGCTCGTTCAGCCGTCAGGGTTTTCGAGGCCGGTCGGGACGCATGTCGTCCCGGCCGGCCTTCGCCGTTCTCGTGGCGCCCGCGACATCTGTGGCGCCCGCGGTGTCCACGGCACTTCGCAACACCAGTACTCCACAGCACTCCGCAGCATTCCGCAGCACTCATCCAGGAGAACGATCACCGTGCAGCTCGTCGTCGGCAAGATCGGCCGCGCCCACGGCATCAGGGGGGACGTCAGCGTCGAGGTCCGTACCGACGAGCCGGAGCTCCGGCTCGGCCCCGGCGCCGTCCTGCTCACCGACCCGGCCTCGGCCGGTCCGCTGACCGTCGAGTCCGGCAAGGTGCACAGCGGCCGGCTGCTGCTGCGGTTCGCCGGCGTCAAGGACCGCAACGCCGCCGAGGCGCTGCGCGGCACGCTCCTGATCGCCGAGGTCGACCCGGAGGAGCGACCTGAGGACCCGGAGGAGTACTACGACCACCAGCTGATCGGTCTGGACGTGGTCCTGCTCGACGGCACCCCGGTGGGCGAGCTCACCGAGGTGGTCCACCTGCCCTACCAGGACCTGCTCACCGTGAAGAAGGCGGACGGGACGGAGGTGCTGGTGCCGTTCGTCACGAGGATCGTGCCGACCATCGACCTGGAGAACCAGCGCGCCGTCATCGACCCGCCGCCCGGGCTGATCGACCCGGAGCGCGCCGAGGTCGCGGACACGGCGGATGCCGGGGACGCCGGGAATGACGGGGACGCCGAGGAGGAGTTGCGGTGAGTTCCGAGGAGACCGTGGAGACCTCGGAGACTCCGGGAGCTCCGGAGGCCGGGGCCGTGCGGCACGGGATGCGGATCGACGTCGTGTCGATCTTCCCCGAGTACCTGGAGCCGCTCGACATCTCGCTGGTCGGCAAGGCACGCGCCCGCGGTCAGCTCGACGTGCACGTCCACGACCTGCGCGACTGGACGCACGACGTGCACCGGACCGTCGACGACAGCCCGTACGGCGGCGGCCCTGGCATGGTGATGAAGCCCGAGCCGTGGGGCGAGGCCCTTGACGCGGTGCTCGCCGCGGGCCCTGAGGGGGAGGTGCCGACCCTGGTGGTGCCGACGCCCAGCGGCCGGCCGTTCACCCAGGAACTCGCGCAGGAACTGGCCGGTCGGCCGTGGCTGGCGTTCACCCCGGCCCGGTACGAGGGCATCGACCGGCGGGTGATCGAGGAGGCGGCCACCCGGATGCCGGTGGTCGAGGCGTCGATCGGCGACTACGTGCTGGCCGGCGGCGAGGTCGCGGTGCTGGTCATGGTCGAGGCGATCGCCCGGTTGCTGCCCGGTGTGCTCGGCAACGCCGAGTCCCACCGCGACGACTCCTTCGCACCCGGCGCGATGGCCGACCTGCTGGAGGGCCCGGTCTACACCAAGCCCGCCGAGTGGCGCGGCCGCACGGTGCCGGACGTCCTGCTGAGCGGGAACCACGGCAAGATCGCCCGCTGGCGGCGTGAGCAGGCCTTCGCCCGCACCCTGGCCAACCGGCCGGACCTGGTGGCGCGCTGGCGGCACGCGGACTTCGACAAGAAGGACCGCGCGGCGCTCTCCCTGCTCGGCCTCGCCTGGGACGACGGGCTCGGCCGATTTCGGTCCGCGGCCGGTGGTGTGGAAGAATAGGCCGCTGCTGTCTGTCGCTGGGCTCCTCCCGTAGGGGTCACGTGGTTCGGCGCCCCCGCCACGGGGGGCTCGCCGGTAGCCGGTGCGGCCCGCAGCAGACCCCATTTGTGACGACTTCCGTGGGCGGCCCGTGGCGCCTGCGATGGAGAGCAACATGAGCAACAAGCTCGCTGCTGTCGACGCGGCCTCGCTGCGTAGCGACATTCCGGCGTTCCGCGCCGGTGACACCCTGAAGGTTCACGTCCGGGTCATCGAGGGCAACCGCTCCCGTGTCCAGGTCTTCCAGGGCGTCGTCATCCGCCGCCACGGCGCCGGCGTCGGTGAGACCTTCACCGTTCGCAAGGTCAGCTTCAACGTCGGTGTCGAGCGCACCTTCCCGGTGCACACCCCGGTCGTCGAGAAGATCGAGGTCGTGACCCGCGGTGCGGTTCGCCGCGCCAAGCTGTACTACCTGCGTGACCTCCGCGGCAAGGCCGCGAAGATCAAGGAGAAGCGCGACCGCTGATCCACCGGCCCCCGGCGCCCCCGGGGGATCGGATCGCTCTGGGGGGCCGGGCTGCCGCACGGTAAGCTCAGCCCCCGATGAGCACGCACGAACCACCCGCGGAGGGTGCGAAGGGCGCCGAGGGGGCCGAGGAAGCCGAGGGGACGGCGCCCGAATCCGAGTCCGAGTCCGAGTCCGGTTCTGGAGTCGAGTCCGAGCCCGAGCCTGCGGGTGGGCGCTCGCGCTCGCAGGACCTGCTGCTGCTCGTCGGGATCTGCCTGCTCGCGCTGCTGCTGGTGAACGCCTTCGTGGCGCGTCCGTTCGCGGTGCCCTCCGGATCGATGGAGAACACCCTGCGCCCGGGCGACCGGCTGGTGGTGAACCAGCTGTCCTACGCCTTCGGCGGCCACCCGCAACGCGGTGACGTGGTGGTGTTCGACGGTACGGGCTCCTTCCAGCGCAAGCCGCTGGAGCGCGACGGCCTCTGGACCTCGCTTCGCTCCTTGGGCCGTGACCTCGGGTTGGTCCCGGCCGGTGACTCGGTCTACGTGAAGCGGGTGATCGGGGTCGGTGGCGACCGGGTCACCAGCGCCGGACCGGGCCACCCGCTCACCGTCAACGGTGTGCCGGTCGACGAGTCCGGCTACCTGTTCCCCGGGGACGAGCCGTCCGCCGTGGCCTTCGACGTGGTGGTGCCGTCCGGCAAGCTCTTCGTGATGGGCGACCACCGCGGTGCCTCCCGGGACTCCCGTGACCACCTCGGAGACCCCGGTGGCGGGTTCGTTCCCGAGTCCAAGGTGATCGGCCGGGCCGCCTGGGTGGTCTACCCGGTCGGGCGCTGGACCAGCGTCGACCGGCCGGCGGCCTTTGCCGCGACAGGGGGGACCGGTGGCCATGGGGAGCAGAGGTAGGGGGCGGCTCGCCGACCGCCCGCCCGCCGACCGCCCGCCCGCCGGTCCCGTCGTCGAACCAGCCGTCGAATGCACCGCCGTCGAACGCGCCGACGGCTCCTCACCCGATCCCGTTCCGGCCGTTCCCGCCGCCCCCGTGGTGCGTGGGCGCGCCGAGCGTCGGCGCAGCGCCCGCCGGGCCGCCCGCCGCCGCAGACGCTCCCGCCTGCGCGAGATCCCGCTCGTCGTGGTGGTCGCGCTGGTCGTGGCGCTGGTGATGAAGACCTTCCTGGTGCAGGTCTTCGTGATCCCCTCCGGCTCGATGGAGCAGACCATCCAGATCGGGGACCGGGTGCTGGTGGACAAGTTCACCCCCTGGTTCGGCGCCGAGCCGGAGCGCGGCGAGGTGGTGGTGTTCAAGGATCCGGGCGGCTGGCTGGAAGGCGCGCACGGGTCCTCGACGGACGGGCCGGTCCTGCGCGCGGCCAAGCAGGTGCTGACCTTCGTCGGACTGTTGCCCTCCGACAGCGAGCAGGACCTGATCAAGCGGGTGATCGGGGTCGGCGGTGACACCGTCGAGTGCTGCGACGAGCAGGGCAGGGTCAGCCTCAACGGCGTGCCGCTGGACGAGCCCTACCTCGCGCCGGGCAACCCGCCGTCCCGGCAGCCGTTCAAGGTGAAGGTGCCGGAGGGCCGGCTCTGGGTGATGGGCGACCATCGCGACGTTTCCGCCGACTCCCGTTTCCACATGGGAAATCCGGGGCAGGGCACCATCCCGGTGAGTGGTGTGGTGGGGCGGGCGTTCATGATCGCGTGGCCGCCTGGCCGGGTTCATCAACTTGGGGTGCCGGTTTCACTCTCCTCGGTGGCGCGGGCTCCGGCGGACGGCGGAACCGTGCCGAACTCGGCGGGCGGCGGACCGGTTCCTGAGGAACCTCCGCTCGTTATGGGTGTGTTGGGCATCCTTCCGCTCATCGGCCGCCGGGCGGGCCGGGTTCGGCCGTAGGCCCGGGCGGCCCGGTCGCGGGCCGGACCGTGCGTGTGGGACCGCTGGCCGGATGCCAGGGAGTGATAGAGAAGTGCTGGGTGCGGCCGACTCATGACGAGGGGTCGTACCCGAAGGCTGTGTGAGTGTCAGACGGACCCCTCCGGGGCCGGTCCTGGCGGGCGCGGTCGGCGGTGGAACGTGGTGCCCGCTGTGCGGCACTGTGAGCGCGGACGCACAGGCGTCCGCACAGCAGGGAGGAGACGTTGTGGGGGATTTGGTGATCGGCGCCCGCTCAGGCGCCGGCGAGCCCGAGGGCTCCGGCGGCCGGGCGGCCTGGTCCGCGGACGCCGTGACGCCCTCGGCCCCGGCCGAGGAGGCGGCGGCCCAGTCCGCGGACGGGCACGGCGACGGCGCGGGCGACGTCCCGCCGCCCCTGCCGGGAGAATCCGGACCGGCGGACGGCACCGAGGAGCAGCCGCCGCGGAACGAGCGCAAGCCGCGTTCGTTCTGGAAGGAGCTGCCGATCCTCATCGGCATCGCGCTCGTCCTGGCGCTGGTGATCAAGACGTTCTTCGTCCAGGCGTTCTCCATTCCGTCGGAATCGATGCAGAACACGCTGCAGGTCGGTGACCGGGTCCTGGTGGACAAGCTCACCCCGTGGTTCGGCGCCGAGCCCGAGCGCGGCGAGGTCGTGGTGTTCCACGACCCGGGCGGCTGGCTGGCCGACGAGCCCACCCAGGAGAGCAGCAACTCCTTCGTCCGGGGCGTCCAGGACGTGCTGAGCTTCGTCGGCCTGATGCCCTCCGACAACGAGAAGGACCTCATCAAGCGGGTCATCGCGGTCGGCGGGGACACCGTCGAGTGCGAGGGCGATGGGCCGGTGAAGGTCAACGGGATCGCGCTCGACGAGCCGTACGTCTACCCCGGCAACACCCCGTGCGGGACGAAGCCGTTCGGTCCGCTGAAGGTCCCCGACGGCCGGATCTGGGTGATGGGCGACCACCGCGCGGACTCGCTCGACTCGCGCTTCCACATGGACCAGCCGGGCGGCGGCGCCGTCCCGGTGGACGACGTGATCGGGCGTGCCTTCGTGGTGGCCTGGCCGGTCAACCGCTGGTCCACCCTGTCGGTGCCGGACACCTTCGACCAGAAGGGCCTGGCGGCGGCCGTGCCGGCGGTGCCGGCCGCGGCTGGCACCGTGGGCGCCGTCGCCCTGCTCCCGCTGGTCCGCCGGCTGCGGAACCGGCCGGACCGCGACCGGCGGTCCTGACCCCGGCCGGGGGCTCCCGGGTCTTGCGCGGGCCGTGGTACCGACGAGTAATCTGCTCGGACGTGCCACGGCCCGCGGGGTTTTCCACCGCCGGCGCCGGTGCGCCGCCGTGAGCGTTTCCGGGTCGGCCAGGGGTTGGACGGTGTCGATGAGCAGTGTCGTGGAACGGACGGCCGGCGATCCGCCGGCCACCGCCCGCCGTCGGCGCGGCCCCGGGGCCGTGGTCCAAGGCGTGCTGCTCGGCCTCGGGCTGGTCCTGCTGATCGGCGGCTTCGCGGTGATCGCCGCGGGCTACCGGCCGTACGGCATCCCGACCGATTCGATGGCGCCCACCGTCCAGGCCGGGGACACCGTCCTGGCCCGGAGGACCGACGGCGCGGACGTCCGGCGCGGCGACGTGGTGGTCTTCCGGGACGCGGCCTGGGGCGGCCGGCTCATGGTCAAGCGAGTGGTCGCGGTCGGCGGCGACACCGTCGGGGTCGGGACCGGCGACCAGCGGCTGACCGTCAACGGCAGGCCGGTGGACGAGCCGTACCTCGCGGCGCAGGGCGCCCAGGGCGCCGCCTTCAGCGTGGAGGTGCCGCCCGGCCGGCTCTTCCTGCTCGGCGACAACCGGCTCGGCTCGCTCGACTCCCGCGTTCACCTGGAGGCCGACGGCGGGACCGTTCCGGCCGCCGAGGTGGAGGCCAGGGTCGAGGCCACCGTGCTTCCGTTCGGCCGGGCCGGCCTGCTGACCGGCACCACCGCGTTCGAGGCGGTCGACGGGACCGGCCCGGCGGGCCCGGGACCGCTGCAGCCCGCGTTCTGGGCGTGCGTTGTAGGCGCGGCGACGATCCTCGCGACCACCTCGGTGGGCGGGGTGGTGGGCCTGGTGCGCCGTCGCCGCCGCGCGGCCCGACCCCGGTAGCCACGGTCCGAGCCGGGACCGCTCTGTCCAACCTCGCCCCGGACGACCGTGCCGGGTGGCAGGATCGGGGGAGCGACCGGGGCGGAGGAAGGGAGCGTGGAGGCTCGTCATGGCGGCACAGCGGCGCAGGGCCTCGCGGATCCTGCTGCTCGACGGGCAGGACCGGCTGCTGCTCTTCCACGGCTCGGACCCGGCGGTCCCCGGCGTGACCTGGTGGTTCACCCCCGGCGGCGGCTTGGAGCCGGGGGAGGACGTCCGGGACGCCGC
Organism: Kitasatospora putterlickiae; assembly: GCF_039527695.1. Lineage (NCBI taxonomy): Bacteria > Bacillati > Actinomycetota > Actinomycetes > Kitasatosporales > Streptomycetaceae > Kitasatospora > Kitasatospora putterlickiae. The sequence continues at coordinate 13,756 of NZ_BAAAKJ010000223.1, read as the reverse complement.
CGAGCGCGAGCTCCGGGAGGAGACCGGATTGCGGGGCGTGGAGCTGGGACCGGTGGTGGCGTACGGCAAGGCCTCGTTCTCCTATCGGGGACGGCGCTACGAGCAGGAGCAGTGGTTCCACCTGGCCCGCACCGAGGAGACGGTGCTGGACCACTCGGAGATGGGCGAGGACGAACACGCCCAGCTGCTCGGAGCGCGCTGGTGGACGGTCGGGGAATTGCGGGCCACAGCCGAGACGGTCTATCCGGTCGGACTGGTGGACTTTTTGGAGCGGCTGCTGACCGAGGGGCCGCCGGCCGTACCGGTCAGGCTCTGAGGGTGAGTGCGGTGGTCCACAATGGGTGGACGTGACAAGTTGAGGGGACGCCTGGATGAGTGCCGAAGATCTCGAGAAGTACGAGACCGAGATGGAGCTCAAGCTCTACCGGGAGTACCGGGACGTCGTCGGCCTGTTCAAGTACGTGATCGAGACCGAGCGACGGTTCTACCTCACCAATGACTACGAGCTGCAGGTGCACTCGGTGCAGGGCGAGGTGTTCTTCGAGGTGTCGATGGCGGACGCATGGGTCTGGGACATGTACCGGCCGGCCCGGTTCGTCCGCAAGGTCCGGGTGCTGACCTTCAAGGACGTGAACATCGAGGAACTCGCGAAGAGCGACCTGGAGCTGCCCTCGGACGAGTCCGGCTTCGGGAACTGACGTTGGACCGCCCGGTCCCCGGATGTCCAGGGGAATTCGGGATATTCCGGGTTAATCACTCCCGCGAGTGACAGGAGTTATCCACAGGCCCGAGTTTTCCACAGGGAAAATGAACTCCCTGGTCCGCTCCAGGACGGCACGGCAACCTCCACGGCGGAGGTGGTCACCGTGCAGGAGATCGAGCGCGCCACGCGCAGGCAGACCGCGAAGGCCCGGCAGGACGGGCAGCCGCGCCGGAGGACGACGCGGGCCCCGGCGGGCGGCCCGCCCGCGCCGACCGCGCCGGGCCGGGAGCGGCCGACCAACACCGGCCTCGGCCGCTACGGAGAGCAGGTCGCAGCCCGCCGGCTCGCCGAGGACGGACTGCGCATCCTCGACCGCAACTGGCGCTGCGTCGAGGGCGAACTGGACATCGTCGCCCTCGACGGCGACACCGTCGCGGTCTGCGAGGTCAAGACCCGCTCCGAACGAGGTTTCCAGCAGCCCAGCGAGGCCATCGGCCCGACCAAGGCCGACCGGCTGCGCCGACTGGCCGAGCGCTGGATGGCCGAGCGCTGGCCCGGCCACTTCGCCAAGCTGGCCGGCCCCGAGTACCGGCCCGGTGCCACCGATCCGCCGTGGGCGCCCGTCCCGCCCGGCGGCGTCCGGATCGACCTGGTCGCCGTCATCAACCGGACCCGTGGCGCCGCCTCGGTCGACCACCTGCGGGGGGTGGTCTGAGATGGCCTTCGCCCGGACCTGCTCCGTGGCGCTGGTCGGCGTCGACGGGGTGATCGTCGAGGTCCAGGCCGATCTGGAGCCCGGGGTGGCGGCGTTCACCCTGGTCGGCCTGCCCGACAAGGCGCTCTCCGAGGCCCGCGACCGGGTGCGCGCGGCGGTCGTCAACAGCGGCGAGGCCTGGCCGCAGCGGAAGCTGACCGTCGGGCTGAGCCCGGCCTCGGTGCCCAAGAGCGGCAGCGGCTTCGACCTCGCGGTGGCCTGCGCCGTGCTGGCCGCCGCCGAGCGGCTGGACCCCTCCGCGATCGCCGACCTGCTGCTCATCGGCGAACTCGGGCTGGACGGGCGGGTGCGCCCGGTGCGCGGGGTGCTCCCTTCGGTGCTGACCGCCGCCGACGCCGGCTACCGGCGGGTGGTGGTCGCCGACCAGACGGCCGCCGAGGCCGGGCTGGTTCCCGGGGTGACCGTGCTCGGCGTGCGCAGCCTGCGCCAACTGATGGCGATGCTCACCGGCGCCCCCGAACCGGAGGAGCCCCCCGACCGTCCCGGCGGACACCCCGATCCGTTGATGGCGGGCCTGATGCTCCCCAGCGCGGGGGTGCGCGGCCTGCCCGACGAGGCGGCCGCCCGGATGGACCTCGCCGACGTGGCCGGCCAGTACGAGGCCCGCCGGGCGCTGGAGATCGCCGCCGCCGGCGGTCACCACCTCTACCTCAAGGGACCGCCGGGCGCGGGCAAGACGATGCTGGCGGAGCGGTTGCCGGCGCTGCTCCCGCCGCTCACCCAGAAGGAGGCGCTGGAGGTCACCGCGGTCCACTCGGTGGCCGGGCTGCTTCCGGCCGGGCGGCCGCTGATCGACCGCGCGCCCTACTGCGCCCCGCACCACTCGACCACCATGCCGGCGATCGTCGGCGGCGGCAGCGGGCTGCCGAGACCGGGTGCGGTCTCGCTGGCCCACCGGGGCGTCCTGTTCCTCGACGAGGCGCCGGAGTTCCCGGTCCGGGTGCTGGACGCGCTGCGCCAGCCGCTCGAATCGGGCGAGATGGTGATCGCCCGGTCGGCCGGCTCGATGCGGCTGCCGGCCAGGTTCCTGCTCTGCCTGGCCGCCAACCCCTGCCCGTGCGGGCGGCACTCGCGGCGGGGCGAAGGCTGCGAGTGCACGCCCGCCATGGTCAGCCGGTACCAGGGGCGGCTTTCCGGACCGCTGCTCGACCGGGTCGACCTCCAGGTGCAGGTCGCCCCGGTGACCAGGGCCGAGCTGATGCAGCGCGACACCTCGGCGGAGACCACCGAGGTCGTCGCCGCCCGGGTGCTGGCGGCCCGCGGGCGCGCGGCGTCCCGGCTGACCGGCACCCCGTGGCGGACCAACGCCGAGGTCCCCGGCCACGAGCTGCGCACCCGCTGGCAGCTGGCGCCGGGCGCGCTGAACGACGCGGCGCGCCAGCTCGAACGGGGCCTGCTGACCGCCCGGGGCCTGGACCGGGTGCTGCGGGTCGCCTGGACCGTCGCCGATCTGGCCGGCCGGGACCGCCCGGAACAGCGCGACATCCGGACCGCACTGGTGCTGCGCACCGGGGTGGAGCAGGGGCTCCCGCTCACGGGGCGCTTCTTCGGCCCGCCGGAGCCGGTCCCGGACCGGACGGACGACCGGGCCGGCGACAAGGCCGGGCGCCGCCCGCCCCGCCCCCGGTCCGCCCGCCGCACCGCCGATCCGCAGCCCGAGCCCGAGGAGGCCGGCCCGTGAACCGCACCGCGAACGACCTCACGTGGAACCCGCCCGCCGAAGCCGGGGCGGCCCCGCAGCCGGGGCCGTCGCCCGGCCCCGATCCTGGCCCCGATCCCGGCCCCGGTCCCCGTTTCGACCCCGAGCGCCTCGCCCGGGCGGCGCTCAGCCGGCTCGGCGAACCCGGGGACGCCGCGCTCGGCCACTGGCTCGCCGACACCGACGCGCTCGACGTCGTCCGGGCGATCCGGGACGGTACGGCACCCGGCCGCCCCGGTCCGGACGGTGCCCGGCTGGCCGCCTACCGGGCCCGGCTGCCCGGCCTCGACCCGGTCGCGGACCTGGAACGGGTGCGGGCGGCCGGTGGACGCTTCATCATTCCGGGCGACACGGAGTGGCCCAGCCAGCTGGACGACCTGGGCCGGGCCCGGCCCACCGGCCTCTGGGTGGTCGGCACCGGCTCGCTGCGCCTGCTCGCGCTGCGCTCGGTCGCGGTGGTGGGCGCCCGGGCGTGCACGGCGTACGGCGCGCACGTCGCCGGAGACCTCGCCGCCCAGCTCGCCGAACGCGGCTGGGTGGTCGTCTCCGGCGGTGCCTACGGCATCGACGCGGCCGCCCACCGGGGCGCGCTGGCGGTCGGCGGTCCGACCGTCGGCGTGCTCGCCTGCGGGGTGGACGTGGCCTACCCGAGGGGCAACACCGGGCTGATCCGCCGGATCGGGGAGCAGGGGCTGCTGCTGAGCGAACTCCCGCCGGGGGAGCACCCGACCAGGTTCCGGTTCGTGTTGCGCAACCGGGTGATCGCGGCGCTGACCCGCGGCACCGTGGTGGTCGAGGCGGCGCTGCGCAGCGGGGCGCTCAGCACCGCCAGACGCGCCCGCGACCTCAACCGCCACACCATGGGCGTGCCGGGCCCGGTGACCTCGGAGCTGTCCGCCGGGGTGCACGCCCTGATCCGCAGCGGCGCCGCGACCTTGGTCACCGACGCCGCCGAGGTCGTCGAGCTGATCGGCGCGATCGGCGAGGACCTGGCGCCGCAGCGCGCCGGGCCGGTGCTGCCCAGGGACCTCCTGGAGCCGGCGGCGGCCCGGGTCCTGGAGGCGGTGCCCGGCACCCCGGACGGAGCGCCGGTGGAGCGGCTGGCCCGGCAGTCCGGGCTCCCGCCGGACGAGGTGCTCCAGCGGCTCTACGAGCTGGGCTCGCTCGGCCACGTCGAGCGGCACGGTGCGCACTGGCGCCTGGTGCGGAGGAGGTGATCGCGGGTCCGGACGGCCGACGGCACGGGAGGACCACACGGACGAGTGGGAGGCGGGACGCGGATTGACGGGCCGGGCGGGCGCGGCGGTGCCCGGCGGGGCCAGACGTCCGGCGCGTCCACCTCCGCTACCCCGGAGCGGTGACACGAACGCCACCGGATCGGGGGACGACCGAGTGGCGGTAGCACTGCGCAGCGAGTCGGTCACGCTACGCTCGCCCTGCCTTCCCTATCAGCACATGACTCGGCAGAACGGCGCAGACCAACGTATGCCCACACACATTCCCGGACACCGAGTGACCGGTGGCGCCCGGTCCTCGGGAGGGCCGCGCACCGAGCGGCGCACCGTGACCGAGTTCCCGCCCAAGGCCACGGGCGGGATGGGGGCCCTCGCGCGGCAGGGCGGCCGTCCGGCGCACCCCGGGGCGCACGACGACCGTCCGGACGCGCCCGGCGCTTCCGCCGACACGGCCGCCCCCGTGCCGACCGAGGCGCCGGGCCACCGCCGGGAGGCGGGCGTTCGGGAGCGCACGGCGCTCGAGGAGCTCTGGCGCGCCTACAAGGAGACGGCAGACCAGCGGCTGCGGGAGCAGTTGATCCTGCACTACTCACCGCTCGTCAAGTACGTGGCGGGAAGGGTCGGGGTCGGCCTTCCCTCCAACGTCGAGCAGGCGGACTTCGTCTCCTCCGGGGTCTTCGGGCTGATCGACGCGATCGAGAAGTTCGACATCGAACGCGCCATCAAGTTCGAGACCTACGCCATCAGCCGGATCCGCGGCGCGATCATCGACGAGCTGCGGGCGCTGGACTGGATCCCGCGCTCGGTGCGGCAGAAGGCGAAGGCGGTCGAGCGGACGTACGCGACGCTGGAGGCCAGGCTGCGGCGGACGCCGAACGAGCCCGAGGTGGCCGCTGAGATGGGCATCGCCATCGAGGACCTGCACGCCATCTTCAGCCAGCTCTCGCTCGCCAACGTGGTGGCGCTGGACGAGCTGCTGCACCCGGTCGGCGAGGGCGGCGACCGGCTCAGCCTGATGGACACCCTGGAGGACCACGGCGCCGACGACCCGGTCGAGGTGGCCGAGGACCGCGAGTTGCGCCGGCTGCTGGCGCAGGCCGTGAACACGCTCCCCGAGCGGGAGAAGACCGTGGTGACGCTCTACTACTACGAGGGCCTGACCCTCGCCGAGATCGGCCAGGTGCTCGGGGTGACGGAGAGCCGGGTCAGCCAGATCCACACCAAGTCGGTGCTTCAGCTGCGCGCCAAGCTGTCGGACATCCGGTAGCGGCCGAGGAGTGGCGAGGAGGAGGCGCCGCGTACGCCCGCTCCGCGCTCCGCGCCCCGGTACGCAACCCTCCGCATCGAGCCGGTGCGCGGCACCGTACCGGTGGGATGTAGGGCTCCGTACAGTGGAGTGCGTGCCGAAGATCCGAGCGGCCAGTGTGGCCGAGCACCGTCAGATGCAGCGGGCAGCCCTCCTCGACGCTGCCCGCAGCCTCCTCACCGAGGGAGGCATGGAGGCCTTGACCTTCCCCGCGCTCGCGACGCGCACGGGGCTCGCGCGGTCCTCGGTGTACGAGTACTTCCGCTCGCGGGCGGCCGTGGTCGAGGCGCTCTGCGAGAGCGACTTCCCGCTCTGGGCCGCCGAGATCGAGGCCGGAATGGCGAGCCGGGACACCGCGGCCGAGCGGATCGAGGCCTACGTCCGGGGCCAGCTGGCGCTGGCCGCCGACCCGCGCCACCGGGCGGTCGCCGCGATCTCCGCGCTGGAGCTGGACGACGCGGCCCGCGAACGCATCCGCGCGGCGCACGGCACGCTGGTCGGGCTCGTGGTCCAGGCCCTGGCGGACCTCGGTCACGAACAGCCCCGGCTGGCCGCCGCGCTGCTCCAGGGCATCGTCGAGGCGGCCGTCCGGCAGTCGGAGCAGCGGGCGGCGGGCGGCCGGGCCGAGAGCCCCGAGGTGATCGCGGACGCCGCGGTCGCCCTCGCCCTGCACGGTCTCGGGCCGGGCTGACCGGTCGCGCCGGGTCCTGCGGCAGCGGGTCCGAGAGCGGCAACAGCCGGGCCCGGCCGGTGCCGAACAGGGCCGGTGGATCGAGGTAGCGCCGCCCGCGCAGCAGGCCCCAGTGCAGACAGGCGCCGTCGGAGCAGTGGTCGCCCCCGTCGGCCAGCCGCCCGATCACCTGGCCGGCGGCCACCGCGGTGCCGACCGGGACGGTGCCGGCCACCGGCAGGTAGGTGGTCCGCAGCGGGGACGCCGGGGGAGCGCCCGCCATCGGATGGGTGACCGTGACCACCGGCCGTCCGGCCACCGGTCCGGCGAACGTCACCACCCCGGGAGCCGCCGCCCGGACCTCCGCGCCGGGAGAGGCGGCCAGGTCGACTCCCCGGTGCCCCGTGCCCCACGGCCGGGCCGGTGCCTCGAAGCGGTGGACCACGGCGCCCGGCCCGCCACCCGGACCGTCCACCGGCCATGCCCGCCCGCCTCCGCCCCCGACACGACCGATGCCCCCAACGTCACCGCCACCACCGCCACCACCGCCACCACCGCCACCGCTGTCACGAACGCCACGTCCTGCCGCCTGGCCCAGCGCCCCGGCCCACCCGGCGGACCACAGCACGCCCAGCACGACCAGTACCAGCAGCAGTACCACCACCAGCTCCAGCCGTCGGCCGGGCCACGGCCCGGCCGGAACCCGGGCGGAAGGAGGGGCGGTCGTGCCAGTCGTACCGGTCATGGCGCCGAGGTTCCCCGGCCCGCGCCGACCCGGCCACCCCCGCCCCGGTTCCTGTGGACAACCGGCCCCTGTGGACGACGGACGTCCCTCCAACGGGTGTACCCCACCGGGTTGACGGGGCCCGACAGGGCCGTCCGGGTGCCCGGGACCAGGCCTGTCCCCGGCCGTCCGCCGCCTGCGGAGTCGCCCGGCGCTCGGCGCTTCCCGTACACTTCACACGCGACCCGGTCCGCCGGGTCGACTTCGCACGCCCCGCCACCGGTGGAAGAAGCGGCTCCGCCGCCGCCCCCGCCAGGTGCGAGTGCCGCTCGGTCCGCCGAGCCCGGCCGGTCCCAGGACCACCGGGTGGAAGCGGCTCGGCACGTTCGGGGCGTCAGGCGTGGCTGTCACCTGGCCGCCACGGACAAACCGAGCCTGACCCGGCCGTTCGCACGCGCCGAGCGGGAAGCGCCACCGTGCGCCGACCGCGACGCCGTGCACCGGAGCCGGGCGTAACACCTGAGGAGCACGGCCATGGCCGTCGTCACGATGCGGGAGCTGCTGGAGAGCGGCGTCCACTTCGGTCACCAGACCCGCCGCTGGAACCCGAAGATGAAGCGCTTCATCATCACCGAGCGCAACGGCATCTACATCATCGACCTCCTGCAGTCGCTGAACTACATCGACCGCGCCTTCGAGTTCATCAAGGAGACCGTTGCCCACGGCGGCAGCGTCCTCTTCGTCGGCACGAAGAAGCAGGCCCAGGAGGCCATCGCCGAGCAGGCCACCCGCGTGGGCATGCCCTACGTGAACCAGCGCTGGCTCGGCGGCATGCTGACCAACTTCTCGACCGTCTACAAGCGCCTGCAGCGCCTCAAGGAGCTGGGCGAGCTCGACTTCTCGGACGTGGCCGGCTCCGGTCTCACCAAGAAGGAGCTCCTGGTCCTCCAGCGCGAGCACGACAAGCTGGAGAAGACCCTCGGCGGTATCCGCGACATGCAGCGCGTTCCCAGCGCCGTCTGGATCGTGGACACCAAGAAGGAGCACATCGCGGTCGGCGAGGCCCGGAAGCTCAACATTCCGGTCGTCGCCATCCTCGACACCAACTGTGACCCCGACGAGGTCGACTACAAGATCCCGGGCAACGACGACGCGATCCGCTCCGTCACCCTGCTGACCCGCGTGATCGCCGACGCCGTCGCCGAGGGCCTCAAGTCCCGCGCGGGTGTCGCCAAGGGCGACGTCAAGGCCGAGCCGGGTGCCGACCAGCCGCTCGCCGACTGGGAGAAGGACCTCCTGGAGGGTGAGAAGAAGGCCGCCGAGGCCCCCGCCGCCGAGGCTCCGGCCACCGAGGCGCCCGCCGCCGAGGCCCCCGCTGCCGAGGCGCCCGCTGCCGAGGCTCCGGCCACCGAGGCTCCGGCCGAGCAGGCCTGACGTACCAAGGGTGAGGGGCACCCGCCGGTACGACACCGGTCGGTGCCCCTCTCTCCCGTGCCTGGGCCGAACCATCGGCCCCGGCGCTACCCCACGCAGACACGCGAGACGCGAGAAGAGATTCACACCATGGCGAACTTCACCGCCGCGGACGTCAAGAAGCTCCGTGAGCTCACCGGCGCCGGCATGATGGACTGCAAGAAGGCCCTGGACGAGGCCGAGGGCAACGTCGAGAAGGCCGTCGAGATCCTTCGCATCAAGGGCCAGAAGGGCGTCGCCAAGCGCGAGGGCCGTGACGCCTCCAACGGCGCCGTCGCCGCGCTCATCGCCGAGGACAAGAAGTCCGGCGTCCTGGTCGAGCTGAACTGCGAGACCGACTTCGTCGCCAAGGGTGACAACTTCGTCAAGGTCGCCGACGCGATCGCCACCCACGTCGCCGCCAGCGCCCCGGCCGACCTGGACGCCGCCCTCGCCTCCGAGATCGAGGCCGGCAAGACCGTCCAGCAGTTCGTCGACGAGGCCAACGCGACCCTGGGCGAGAAGATCGTCTTCCGTCGCTTCGCGCAGTTCGACGGTGACGGCTACGTCGCGGTCTACCTGCACAAGACCAGCCCCGACCTGCCGCCGGCCGTCGGCGTCCTGGTCGAGCTGGACAAGGAGAACGCCGAGGTCGCCAAGGACGTCGCGCAGCACATCGCCGCCTTCGCGCCGAAGTACCTGTCCCGCGAGGACATCCCGGCCGAGGACCTCGAGAACGAGCGCCGCGTCGCCGAGGCCACCGCGCGCGAGGAGGGCAAGCCCGAGGCCGCCCTGCCGAAGATCGTCGAGGGCCGCGTCACCGGCTTCGTCAAGGAGCACTCCGTCCTGGAGCAGGCCTTCGCGAAGGACAGCAAGAAGACCGTCGCCAAGGTCCTCGAGGAGAACGGCGTCGCCCTCAAGCGCTTCGCCCGCTTCCGCGTCGGCGCCTGAGCCACGTTCCACCCGGGATTCCGGCCGTAGGCTGGAAACCGCCCCCGCCCGCTGACCAGGGCGGTGGGGGACGCGCCGTACGGGCTCACCCAGCGCACTCCGTCCATGGGCGAGCCGCGTCGGCAGCATGAACGACGAGGAGGCCATTGCCGTGCAGGACACCGAACCGGTTCCCGCGGCAGTGGCCTCCTCGCGTGTACGCGCAGGCCGGGGATCCGCACATCCGCGCCTGTGAACCAGTAGGTGTAGAAGGAGAAGTCCATGCAGGAGACGCAGGAGACCGCGCAGGACACCCACGACGGCACGCGCCGGGTGCTGCTGAAGCTGTCCGGTGAGGCCTTCGCCGGCGGCGGCGGGCTCGGCGTCGATCCGGACGTCGTGCACGCGATCGCCCGGGAGATCGCCACCGTCGTCCGCGCGGGCACCGAGGTCGCCGTGGTGATCGGCGGGGGGAACTTCTTCCGCGGCGCCGAACTCCAGGTCCGCGGCATGGACCGGGCCCGCTCGGACTACATGGGCATGCTCGGCACGGTCATGAACTGCCTCGCGCTCCAGGACTTCCTGGTCAAGGAGGGCATCGAGACCCGGGTCCAGACCGCCATCACGATGGGCCAGGTCGCCGAGCCGTACCTCCCGCTGCGCGCCGTCCGGCACCTGGAGAAGGGCCGCGTGGTGATCTTCGGCGCCGGTATGGGCATGCCGTACTTCTCCACCGACACCACCGCCGTGCAGCGGGCCCTGGAGATCCACGCCGACATCCTGCTGATGGGCAAGAACGGTGTGGACGGCGTCTACGACTCCGACCCCCGGACCAACCCGGACGCGGTCAAGTTCGACGCACTGGAGTACTCCGAGGTCATCGCGCGCGACCTCAAGGTCGCCGACCTCACCGCGATCACGCTGTGCAAGGACAACAACCTCCCGATGCTGGTCTTCGAGCTGCTCGCGGAGGGCAATATCGCGCGCGCGGTGAAGAGTGAGAAGATCGGCACACTCATCAGCCAGGATTCTGTCCGGGCCTGAGCAGTAACCAGCCGCACCGGACGGCGCGCCGCCGACCCGGTCGGAACAACCGCAGATGAACCGGACAGGGAGATCACAGTGATCGAAGAGACCCTCCTCGAGGCCGAGGAGAAGATGGAGAAGGCCGTCGCCCACGCCAAGGACGACTTCGCGGCCATCCGTACCGGCCGTGCGCACCCGGCGATGTTCGCCAAGATCGTCGCCGAGTACTACGGCGCCAAGACGCCGATCAACCAGCTGGCCTCCTTCTCGGTGCCGGAGCCTCGGATGGCGGTCGTCTCGCCGTTCGACAAGACCGCGCTGAAGGCGATCGAGCAGGCGATCCGCGACTCCGACCTGGGCGTCAACCCGTCGAACGACGGCTCCATCATCCGGGTCGTGCTCCCCGAGCTCACCGAGGAGCGCCGCCGGGAGTTCATCAAGATCGCCCGCACCAAGGGCGAGGACGCCAAGGTCTCGATCCGTTCGGTGCGCCGCAAGGCCAAGGACGCCATCGACAAGCTGGTCAAGGACGGCGAGGTCGGCGAGGACGACGGCCGCCGCTCCGAGAAGGAGCTCGACGACACCACGGCCAAGTACGTGGCCCAGATCGACGAGCTGCTGAAGCACAAGGAAGCCGAGCTGCTCGAGGTCTGATGAACGACGCCCCTGACGCCCCCGGCTACTGGGGCCCGTCCGACCAGCAGTACCAGCCGTTCCCGCCGTACCAGCCTGCGCAGGGCCCCGCCGCCCCTGCGCAGGCTGCGGGCATACCCGGGCACCCGGCGCCGCAGCCCGGGCCGTACGGGCCGAACGGGCCCTACGGCGCGAACGACCCCGGCCACCGAACGGGTCACTCCCAGCAGCCTCCGGTGTACTGGGACCCGGACGCGGAGGAGACTCAGGTCATGCCCCCCGTTCCGGCCGACCCGGGCCCGCGGCCCGTACCCCCGTCCGGGGCCGACCCCGCCGAGGGGCCGGCCCGGGAAGCGGGTCGGCTGAGCGGACCGCTGTTCCGCGACGAGCAGCCCGGGACGGCGGAGCCGGGCGCGTCGGAGACGGTCGTGCTGCGCGCGATCACCGACGACGCCCCACCCGCCCCCGCGGGCGGGCCGTACCCCGGCGCGCCGGGCGGACCGGCGGCGGGGCAGCCCTTCCTCGTGCCGTCGTCCCACCCAGCGCAGGAGACACCCGTGGCCCAGGCCGATCCGCAGCCTCAGCCGCCGCAGCGCAAACAGCGCGGCGGCCGCAACCTCCAGGCCGCGATAGGCGTGGGCGTCGGCCTCGGCGCGGTGATCGTCGCCTCGCTGTTCGTCGTCAAGGCCCTGTTCCTGGTCGTGGTGATCGCGGCGGTGTCGGTCGGGGTCTGGGAGCTGACCAGCCGGCTGGCCGAGCGCAAGGAGATCAAGGCACCGCTGGTGCCGCTGGTCGCGGGTGGCATCGCGATGGTCGCCACCGGCTACTGGTCGGGGATCCAGTGGGCGGCGGCCTCGCTCGCGCTGACCGGCCTCGCGGTGATGGTCTGGCGGATGGCCGAGCCGCCCGAGAACTACCTGCGGGACATAACGGCGGGCATCTTCACCGCCTTCTACGTCCCGTTCCTGGCCACCTTCGTGGCGATGATGCTGGCGGCCGACGACGGCCCGCAGCGGATCGTGCTCTTCCTGATCGTCACGGTGTGCAGCGACACCGGGGCGTACGCGGTGGGCTACAAGTTCGGCAGGACCAAGCTGGCGCCGACGATCAGCCCGGGCAAGACCCGCGAGGGCCTGGCCGGCGGCATCGGCCTGTCGATGCTGGCGGGCGCGCTGCTGATGGAGCTGATCATCGACGGCGGCAGCTGGTGGCAGGGCCTGATCCTGGGCGGCTGCGCGGCGGTCACCGCGACCCTGGGCGACCTGGGCGAGTCGATGATCAAGCGCGACCTGGGCATCAAGGACATGGGCACGCTGCTGCCCGGCCACGGCGGCATCATGGACCGGCTGGACTCGCTGCTGCCGACCGCCCCGGTGGTCTGGCTGCTGCTGGCGGCCTTCGTCGGCAGCTGAGACCGCCACCCCGCGCAC
>NZ_BAAAKJ010000223.1:0-1163 GCF_039527695.1 Kitasatospora putterlickiae | reverse complement strand
CGCGCGTCTGCGACACTGGACGGACCATGCCTAAGCCCGGAGAACTCACCTTTGTCGCGCCGCGCGGCGCCAAGCCCCCGCGACACCTCGCCGACCTGAGCCCCGCCGAGCGCAAGGAGGCCGTCGCCGAGCTGGGCGAGCAGCCGTTCCGCGCGAAACAGCTCTCCAACCACTACTTCGGCCGGATGTCGAACGACCCGGCGAGCTGGACGGACATCCCCGCCGCCAGCCGGGAGAAGCTCACCGGGAGCCTGCTGCCCGAGCTGATGTCGGTGGTGCGGCACGTGTCGTGCGACGACGACACCACCCGCAAGACGCTCTGGAAGCTGTTCGACGGCACGCTCGTCGAGTCGGTGCTGATGCGCTACCCGGACCGGGTCACCATGTGCATCAGCTCGCAGGCCGGCTGCGGCATGAACTGCCCGTTCTGCGCCACCGGCCAGGCGGGGCTGACCCGCAACCTGTCCACCGGCGAGATCGTCGAGCAGATCGCCGCCGGGATGCGCGCCCTCAAGGGCGGCGAGATCCCCGGCGGTGAGGCCCGGCTCTCCAACGTGGTCTTCATGGGCATGGGCGAGCCGCTGGCCAACTACAACCGGGTGCTGGCCGCGATCCGCCGGCTGACCGACCCGGCGCCGGACGGCTTCGGCCTCTCCCAGCGGGGCATCACCGTCTCCACCGTCGGCCTGGTCCCGGCGATGAACCGGCTCGCCGACGAGGGGCTCAGCTGCCGCCTGGCGCTGTCGCTGCACGCCCCGGACGACGAGCTGCGCGACGAGCTGGTGCCGGTCAACACCCGCTGGAAGGTCGCCGAGGTGCTGGACGCGGCGTGGAACTACGCCGAGAAGTCCGGCCGCCGGATCTCCATCGAGTACGCGCTGATCAAGGACATCAACGACCAGGCGTGGCGGGCGGACCTGCTCGGCCGGCTGATCAAGAACCACCGGGTGCACGTCAACCTGATCCCGCTGAACCCGACCCCGGGCTCCAAGTGGACGGCCTCCCGGCCCGAGGACGAGCGCGAGTTCGTCCGGCGGCTCCAGTCGCACGGCGTGCCGACCACCGTCCGCGACACCCGCGGGCAGGAGATCGACGGCGCCTGCGGCCAGCTCGCGGCGGCCGGCTGACGGCGGCGGTGCGCTGACCGGGCCGGTGCCCGGTCA
>NZ_BAAAKJ010000222.1:0-5776 GCF_039527695.1 Kitasatospora putterlickiae | reverse complement strand
GCGCGGCGCGCTCGCCGGGGTCCTGCTGGTGCTCACCGGCATCGGGCTGATCACCCGCCGGGTGATCACCCGGGGATCCGGCCCCCGACGGCGCTGAACCGTCGTCCCTTTGTCCGCTCATGTGCCCGCACGTCAGGTCCGGCTCCAGATGATTCGTCAGTAAATGTCGACACGCACTGGTTCAAATGTCGCATTTGATGACGTATGAACTTAGCCTGGGCCCTGGCACTGCCCGTCAGATCCGGGCCGCCCGTTGCGCGACACACTGAACCTGAGGATCCGTGCATGGACGTCACCCGCGATTCTTCGCAGCGACCCGACCACCTGCCCAAGGCGTTCCCCCCGGTACTGCCGGAACGTTCCGCCGTGGGTTCCAGCCCGATGGCCAAGCCGGCGCGGACGCCCCGGCCCGCCCAGCCGGCTGACAACGGACCGGTCACCACCCCGATCGCGGTGGTCCCGGGCCCGTCCGTCGGCACGCCCGTCGATCTGCGCGATCCGCTGGAGACGGCGGATCCGACGGCTCCGGTGACCTCCACGCTCCCGCTGGTGGACGAGCCGGAGACCACCCGGACCGGGGCGGTGACCGCCGCCACCTCGCGCCGGCCCCCGCGCGCCGACCAGACGCTCCGGGAGCACACCGCCGCCGCCCTGCCCGGCTGGGTCGCCCTGGTCGGGCTGCTGCTCGGCACGGTCGCCGTCCTGCTGGTGCTGGTGCGCGACGGCGTCATCCCGTACTGGGACGTACTGCCCGACCTGCGCGCCGACGCCGCCCTGGTCAGCGGCCAGGCCGAAGTGACCGCCCGTTCGGTGGCCGCCGTCGGCGCCGCCGGGCTGGTCGTCGTCCTCTCGCTCGCGGGCCTGCTGGCCAACGCGGGCGGCGAGACCCGGGTGCTCACCCGCTGGGGACGCTACCGGGGCACCGTCCGCCGCACCGGCCTGGTCTGGGTCAACCCGCTGCTGCGCCGCCGCCGGGTGGACGTCAGGCTGCGGCACTGGCGCAGCGAGCCGGTCAAGGTCGTCGACCGCACCGGGACGCCGATCGTCGTCCGGCTGCTGATCGTCTGGCGGGTCAAGGACACCGCCCGCGCCACGCTGGCGATCGAGGACCACGAGAGCTACCTGCGGGAGCAGGTCCAGGCGGTGCTCACCCGGACCGCGTCCACGCTGCCGTGCGACAGCAACGCGGCGCCCGGTCCCGCGCTGCGCGACGGCCAGTGGTTCGCCGACGAGCTGACCCGGGCGCTGGCCGCCGAGGTCGCGCCGGCCGGCCTTGAGGTCTACTCGGTGCAGCCGCTGGCGCTGGACTACGCGCCGGAGGTGGCCGAGTCGATGCGCCGCCGCCGGCTGGCCGACCTGGACGCGGGCCTGCGCACGGTGCTGGTGGACGACGCGGTGGAGGCGGCGGCGCTCGCCGTGCGCCGACTGGAGCGCGCGACCGCGCACGAGCTGGACGAGGCCGCCCGGAGCGCGTTGATGGAGCAGTTGCTGGTCGCCTTCGTCGCCCCGGCCGGAGTGGCCGCCTCGGTACCGCCCCCGGCCGCCCGGGCCGGGCGGAAGGAAGGACGACCGGCATGAGGATAGCCACCGGCACGGACGCCGCCCCGGCGTTCGCGGACGCGGACGACGCGGCGCTGATCGGCTTCGAGGAGAGCCTGGGCAGCATCCCGGCGATCACGGGCTGCGCCTGCCCCAACTGCGTGGCCAGGCCGCGCACCGCCCGTCCGGCGGAGCCGCACGGCGGGGGCCGAATACACCGGGTGGTGCGAAATACCTGCCTGGCCACCACCGTGCTGGCCGGCGCCGGGGTGGTCGGACTGACCGCCGGGGCCGGGGCCGCGCACGCCGCGCCGGGCAAGCAGGGCTGGGACGGCTCCAAGTACTGGTTCAAGAACGGCAGTGGCGAGTGGCGGTACACCAGCCACCAGAGCGTCTACACCAAGGCGGTGGGCGGCGGTTCCGGCTCCTCCGCCGCTCAGACGGCCGTCTCCAACGGCTCGGCGTCCTCCGGCGGGATGCGGCAGGGCTGGGACGGCTCGAAGTACTGGTTCAAGAACGGCAGCGGTGAGTGGCGGTACACCAGCCACTACGACGTGTACCTGAGCCGCACCGGCCAGTCCGGCGGCGGGGCGGCCCCGTCGGCCGGTGGCGGCAAGCCCGCCGCCGACCCGGCGCCGTCCACCGGCCGGCTGGAGTCGGCGATCGAGTACGCGCTCGCGCAGCAGGGCAAGCCGTACGTCTGGGGCGGCAACGGCCCCTCCGGCTTCGACTGCTCCGGTCTGGTGCAGCAGGCCTACCAGCGGGCGGGCATCAGCCTGCCGCGGGTCGCCGACGACCAGTACGCGGCGACCACGCCGATCACCGCGGGACAACTGCGCCGCGGCGACCTGGTGTTCTGGTCGGACAGCGGCCGGGCCTCGGGCATCCACCACGTGGGGATCTACCTGGGCGGCAACAAGTTCGTCGAGGCGCCCCGGCCGGGCAAGACGGTCCGGGTGTCGACGATCAGCAGCGGCTTCTACCCGACCCACTTCGGCCGGCCGTAGCCGTCGGACGCAACCGGGGAACGCGAAGGGGCGCGCCGTCCACAGGCTGTGGACGGGGCGCCCCTTCGGCGCGGGCGGCGCTCAGGCGGAGGCGTCGTCCAGCAGGGCGGTCTGCGCCGGGGTGAGCTCCAGCGCGGCGGCGGCCAGCAGCGGCGGGAGCTGGTCGACCGTGCGGGCGCTGGCGATCGGGGCGGCGACCGTCGGCCGGGCGGTGAGCCAGGCCAGGGCGACGGTGGCGGGCTCGACGCCCTGCTCGGAGGCCACGGTGTCGAGCGCCTCCAGCACCTTGGGCCCGCGCGGGTCGTCCAGGTAGCGGCCGGCGCCCTCGGCGCGGGCGCTGGCCACCTCGGCGCCGCCCGGGCGGTACTTGCCGGTGAGGAAGCCGGAGGCCAGCGCGTAGTACGGCACGGTGGCGAGGCCGTGCGCGGCGGCCACGTCGGCCAGCGGGCCCTCGAAGGTGCCCCGGGAGACCAGGTTGTAGTGCGGCTGGACGGCGGTGTACGCGGTCAGGCCCTCGCGCCGGGCGAAGGCGAGCGCCTCGGCGAGCCGGTCGGCGCCGATGTTGGAGGCGGCGACGGCGCGCACCTTGCCCTCGCGCACCAGCGCGTCCAGGGCGGTGACGAACTCCTCGACCGGGGTGTCGTCGTCCTGGTGGGTGTAGTAGAGGTCGATGTGGTCGACGCCGAGGCGGCGCAACGAGCCCTCGGCGGAGGCCTTGATGTTGGCCGCGCTCAGCCCGCGGGCCTCGGAGTGCAGACCGACCTTGGTGGCGACGACGACGGAGTCGCGGTTGCCGCGGGCGCGCAGCCACCTCCCGATGATGGTCTCGGACTCGCCGCCGGTGTTGCCCGGCACCCAGGCGGAGTAGACGTCGGCGGTGTCGACGAAGTTGCCGCCGGCCGCGGCGTAGGCGTCGAGGACGGCGAAGGACTCGGCCTCGTCGGCGGTCCAGCCGAAGACGTTGCCGCCGAGGGAGAGCGGGAACACCGAGAGCTCGGAGGCGCCGAGCTGCACGTAACGGGGGGCGTCGCTGCGGGAATCGGTCATGGTCCGAGTCAACCCGATCGTCCGGACGGACATTCCGTCATCGAGGCGGACTTCACAGAGTCGTCGCACGCCCGTAGCGCCGAGACCGGGTGTCGGGGCGGTCCGCGGATTCGTTAGAGTCCCTGCCATGGCTGACAACGAGTACGACCCCGCCGGCAGCACTCAGATGTTCCGGGCCTTCGTCGAGGAGACCCCGGCACCCCAGGCGCCGGGCTCCGTCAACACCTACGGCGGCAACAGCGGCGGCCGCACCGGCAAGATCGCGGTCATCGCCGTGGTCGCGCTCGTGGTGCTGGGCGCCGTCATCTGGCTGGCCGTCAAGTAGTCCGCGCGGTGGAATGCCTGGCGGCCCGGCAGCCGTCGGGTGCCGGGCCCCGCCTCCTCAGCAGGGTTTCCGCCAGGCGTCCAGTTCGAGCTTCTTCTGCATCGAACTGAAGCCCAGTGCCTTGACGCGGGTGCAGAACTTGTCGGTGCCCAGCTCGTACTCGACGTGGAACACCGCCTTGCCCGCCCGGATGAAGGGGGAGAGGCGGTCGCACTCGTCGAACTGCGCGCACTCCTCGTTCACGGCGAAGTCGAAGTCGTTCAACAGCGCCGGGACCTGCTCCAGGTCGTTCTTCAGGCCGATCGCCAGGCCGCGTTCATGGGCGAGCCCGGCGAGCATGCGGTTGTAGCGCAGCTGGTCGTCCGCGGTCAGCGGGAAGCCGCTCTTCTGGTTGTAGGCCTCGATGGTGTCGGGCTCGACGGCGTCGAAGCCCTTCTGCCGGCACATGTCGAAGCGGGCCGCCATCAGGGGCCTCAGCTGGTCGATCTTGCGGATGTCGAACCACTTCTCGCCCTTCCAGCCGTTGCCCGAGCCCTGGAGGGCCTGGGCGAAGGCGGCGGAGTCGGGGCGGAAGTCCTCCCAGGAGCCGGCGTTGATGTAGCAGATCACCTTGCGGCCCTTGGCGTGCAGGGCGGCGACCACGGAGGCGTCGGTCTCGAAGCCGTCGATGTCGTAGACGGGGACGTCGACGGACTGGTCGACGCCGCCGCCGAGCTGCCACTGCCAGGCGAGGCCGGGGGTGGGCTGCCAGCGGGCGCCGGCGGCTCCGGGCGTACCGGGGGTTCCCGGAGTGCCGGGCGTGCCGGGGGAGTTGGGCGATCCCGGGGTGGCCGGGTCGGCGGGGGCGCCAGGGGTGCCAGGGGTGCCGGCGGGGGTGCCGGGGGTTCCGGGCGGGGTCGACGGGCGGCCGGGCGCGGTCGGCGAGCCGGGGCCGCCGGAAGCGGCCGGGACGTCCGGAGTGCCCGGCGTGCCCGGCGTGCCCGTGCTGTTCGGCGTCTCCGGGGTCGCCGGAGTGGCCGGTGTGGTCGGCCCGCCCGGGACGGGGGCGGCGGTGGCCGCCGGGGGCGGGGCCGCGGTGGCGTCGGCCGGGGCGTCGTCCTCGCCGTCCGAGCCGGAGCTGCTGCACGACGTCGCCAGCAGCGCGGTGGCGGTGGCGAGGGCGAGGGCGGCCCACACGGGCCGGGTGCGACGGGTCACGGGGCACGGACTCCGGATCGGTCAGATGAGTTCGACGGGTTCGGTGAGCGGCCGGTCGGCGGTCAGCTGGTGCGGCAGGGTGCTCCAGGGGTTCTCCCCGGCGCCCGGCACCGCGCAGCCGACCCCGGCCCGCCGGGCGGCGATCAACGCGGCCGCCTCCCCGGCGAGTTCGGCGGGAACGTCGTAGATCAGGTGGCAGAACCGGGCGGCGGCGTGCCGACCGGTCCACAGCGGCAGGGCCAGCGTCTGGTAGGCGGCCCAGTCGCCCTCGAAGGTGACCAGCAGATCGGCCAGGCCGACCTCGGCGTACCCGGGGTCCGGGTGGTCGCCGTGGCCGAACACCACGGTGGAGCAGCCGGCCGCCCGGGCCGCGGTGGCCAGGCGCCGGTAGTGCGGCAGCGCGCCGGGCGCGGCGGACACCTGGTCGAGGTAGACGCCGGAGATGCCGTGGCGCTGACGGTAGGTCAGGATGTCGTTCACCACGGCGGCGTGCGGTCGCCGGCCGTAGTCGGTGTCGGCGTATCCGATCAGCGGCAGGCCGGCCTTGCGGAGCTTCTCGGCGGCCTCGGTGAAGACCTGGTCGGGCTCGCCCGGCCCGTCGGCGAGATTGAGCACGACGGCGGCGACGCGCTTCGGGTCGGCGGCGGCGACCGCCTGCCGG
>NZ_BAAAKJ010000221.1:0-1753 GCF_039527695.1 Kitasatospora putterlickiae | reverse complement strand
CGGCCCCACCCGCCCGGCCAGCACCGCGCCGTCCGCCAGGCCGTCGACCGCCCGGTAGACGGCGGGGGCGCCGCCGGTCAGCCCGAAGACCTCGACGTGGTCGGTGACCGGGTGGTCCGCCAGCAGCTCCACGCCGTGCCCGCGCAGCAGTTCGTGCGCCCGGACCCGGGCGTCGGCGAGCAGGGCACGGCGGCGCTCCGCGTCACCGTGCTCCCACCAGTGGTCCACCTTCACCCGGCTCTTGAACCGCTCCCGGGCCAACCCGGAGGCGGCGACCGTCAGTTCGGCCCGGCGGACGGAGGGCAGCGACCCCCGGGCGGCGAACGTCCAGGCGAGCGCGCCCTGTTCGAGGAGCCGGCTGGTGCCGCGCTGCTCGGCGGTCAGCCCGACCTTGAGCAGCCCCTCGCCGAACCAGGCGAGGTAGAGCCGGTAGGTGCGGCCGTCGTCGAGGATCTGGTCCCGGGCCAGGGCCAGCCCGCGGTCCACGCTCTGGCAGGACGCGCACTGCACGGCGGCGCCGTCCGGCGCGATCACGGCGTGGTGCGGGCACGCCGTGCGCTCGTCCCGCCCTTCCAGCCACGCCCCGACGCACCGGCGCGGCCCCCCGAGCAGCCAGCCGACCTCCACCCCCGGCACCACCTCGCGCTCGTGCATCCGCCGCCCGTGCACCGCGCTCAGCACCGCCCGGCCGTCCCGCCAGCCCAACCCGGTGGACACCCACCCGCCCACGACGCTCACCCGCACCTCACCCCGCCACACACCCGTCCGAGCCCCCGAGGCTACCGGCGGCCACCGACATTCGATGAAGCGCGGGCAGGCCGGCGCCCGGCCCGATGACCCGTCCGGGTCCTTCGGCCCGGGATCCGCATGGCCGCCGCGGCGTTGTCGCCCATGGCGACGACTGTGAGTCGAAGCTGAGAGGAGAGCCCGACCGGGGCCCGCGTCCGACGCCGGGCTGATCGGCGACGGACGCGGGGCGCTGGTGGTTCGGCGTCGGGGGTCAGTTCGCCTCGGCGAGGGCGGCGAGGGTGGCCTCCAGGTCCGCGCTCCGGCCCGGGCGGGGACGGTTGTGCGGGAGGCGGGCGAGCATGGAGCCCATCGCGCAGGTGTTGGTCACCGCCGAGAAGACCAGGCCCGCGCCGACCGCCGCCGAGAGCCAGCGGGTGCCGGGCCGGGCGCGGTCGATGAGCAGACCCGCCACGACCAGGCCGCCCGCCGCGAAGCGGACCTGGCGGTCCATCGCCCACGGCGCCCGCGCCGGGGCGCCCTCGGGCCGCTCGACCTCGTGACCGGCGGCCGCCCAGGCGCTGGTGCCGCCGACCAGGGTGGCGGCCGGGATGCCGGCCGCGGCCAGCGACTCGCAGGCCCGGCCCGAGCGGTTGCCGGAGGCGCAGACGATGAGCAGCTCGCCGCGCGCGGCGACGGTGCGCAGCGTCGGGAGCGCCCGGTCGAGCTGGTCGAGCGGGATGTTCAGGGCGCCGGGGACGTGTCCGGCGGCGTACTCGCCCGGGGTGCGGACGTCGACGACGGTGAGGGCGTCGAGGCGGGGGTGCGCCTGGTCCGGGGTGATTTCGGTGAGCGTGGCCATGGAGGCTCCTAACAAGAGGGGGAACGGGAAGGAAGGTCTTCGGGGTCAGAGCAGGGCGTCGACGCCCATCACGGCGGCGACCCCGAGCAGCAGGGCGGCGAAGATCCGCTGGAGGACGGCCCCGGAGAGGCGGGCGGCGAGCCGCTTGCCGTCCCAGGCGCCGAG
>NZ_BAAAKJ010000220.1:1662-12583 GCF_039527695.1 Kitasatospora putterlickiae | reverse complement strand
ATCACGTCCCCGCCGCCGCCGAACAGCCCGCCGCGCCGGTCCGCCTCCAGCACCACCTCGACCTTGCCCTCGGTGGTCACGAAGCTGACCTCCAGCGAGTTGCAGGCGTGCGAGTACTGCGGCGCCGAGGAGAACTCGATCTCCTGGTAGAAGGGCAGCGTCTGCCCGGTGCCGCGGATGTGCCCCGCCTCCAGGTCCGCCGAGCGGAACCGGAAGCCCAGCTGGAGCAGGGTGTCCAGGATCCGGCGCTGCACCGGCAGCGGCTCGACCTCCAGCGGGTCGGAGTCCCCCTTGTCCAGCGCGCCCGCGATGTCGACCTCGGTGCGCACCCCGAGCTGCATGCCGTTCAGGTGCTGCCCGGCGATGGTGGTGACCGGCGACTCCCACGGCACCTGGACGGCGAACGGGATCGAGCGGTTCTCGCCCGGCGCCAGCTTCAGCGGCGCGGTCACCGAGAAGCGCGCGAACGGGTACAGGCCGGTGCTCTCGCCGTCCTCGTGCTCGATCTCCACCCGGGCGACCAGGGTCAGCGTGATCCCCCGGATGTCCGCCTCCACCGTCCCCCCGGTCAGCTCGACCGTGCCGGCCATCGTCCCGCCGGGCCGCACGACCGGCGTGCTCAGGACGGTGTCGACGCCGGGACCGCCGACGCCCAGGGCTCCGAGCAGCTTCTTGAACACCATGGACGCTCTCCTCGCATCAAGGGGTGTGGGCCGGGTTCCGTCCTACCGGATCGCCGGTCGTCCGGAGGAACGCCAGGCCGCCCCGGACGGTTCCCACGCCGTTCATTCCCAGTTGTAGGATGACCGGACAAGCAGTTGTAGGATGACCGATGACCGGGCCCCGCACGGGTCCGTGCCCAGCCGTACCCAGCCCGCACCCGGGGAGGAGAGCCCGCCATGAGCAGCGCGCACAGCGGCAACGACACGCTGCAGACCGCCGGGCGGCGCTCCCTCGTCGACACCGCGATCGAGCAGCTGCGGGAGCAGCTGAGCGCCGGCGTCTGGCCGGTCGGCTCGCGGATCCCCACCGAGCACGAGCTCGCCGAGCGCCTCGGCATCGGACGCAACACCGTGCGCGAGGCGATCCGGGTCCTGGTGCACGCGGGCATGCTGGTCTCCCGGCAGGGCGAGGGCACCTTCGTGCGCTCCACCAGCGACCCGGCCGCCGTGCTGCGCGGCGTGCAGCGCTCCGGGGTCCGGGACGTCCTGGAGGTCCGCGCCGCGCTGGAGACCGAGGCCGCCCGGCTGGCGGCGCTGCGGCACACCCCCGAGGACGTCCGGCGGATGCGGGCCGCGCTGGCCCGGGAGGCCGAGGTGTTCGCGGCGCACCCCGAGCGGGCCGGCCGCGAGGCGACCGTCGAGCACGACCTGGAGTTCCACACCGCCGTCGTCGAGGCCGCACACAACCCGGCGCTGGCCGAGGTGTACCGCTACTTCGGGGCCTCGGTGCGGGAGGCCATGCGGGCGGCGTTCGGGGACCACGAGATGCCCGAGGTGGTCATGGCGACCCACCAGGCCCTCGTCGACGCGATCGAGAGCGGCGACCCGGAGCGGGCCGAGCAGGCGTGTCGTGCGCTGCTCGCCGAGCCGACCGCCGCCGTCGAGCAGCTCATCGCCGCCATCGCCGCCCGGAAGTGAACGGGCCGAGGCCCCCGTTCCCCGCTCAGCCGGCGTCCTTCCGCACGCCTTGAACTCCACGAAAGCAGCACCACCCATGGCCGTCACCCGTGCCCAGCAGCCGGTCGTCACCACCACCGCCGGCCCCGCCGCGCTCCCCGTCCGCAGCCGGCTGGCCCACCCCGCGCTGCTGCTGACCGGCATCGTGCTGGTCGCCCTGAACATGCGCGCCTGCCTGGCGGCGGTGTCGCCGATGGTGGCCGAGATCCAGCAGACCTTCGGGCTCTCCGCCACCGCGAGCGGCCTGATCACCACCGTGCCGGTGCTCTTCCAGGGCGTCGGCGCCCCGCTCACCCCCCGGCTGACCCGGCGGTTCGGCACCGAGCGGGTGGTGCTGGGCGCGGTGCTGGTGCTCGGCGCGGGCGTGCTGCTGCGGGTGCTGCCGTCGGTGGCGGCGCTGTACGCCGGGTGCGTGGTGATCGGCGTCGCGATCGCCGTGCTGAACGTCTCGATGCCGGGCCTGGTCAAGCGCGAGTTCCCGGGCCGGGCCGCGGCGATGACCGGCGTCTACTCGACCACCATGCTGGTCGGCGCGACGATGGCGGCCGGTCTCTCGGTGCCGCTGGAGCACGCGCTCGGCGGCGGCTGGCAGGCCTCGCTCGGATCCTGGTCGGTGCTGGCGCTGGTCGCGACGGTGGCCTGGCTGCCGCAGGTGCTGCGGGCGCGGGCCGCCGGCGGCGCCGCCCCGGTCGCGTCGACCGCCTCCGCCGCCTCCGCGCGCCCGATCGAGGGCATCTGGCGCTCGCCGCTCGCCTGGCAGATCAGCCTGTTCATGGGTATCTCGTCGCTGCTGGTCTACACCCTGGTCGCCTGGATGCCGACCATCCTGGCCGACCACGGCATGGACCGTGGCGAGGCCGGACTGGTCTTCGCCTTCTCCAACCTGGTGCAGGTGACCGGCGCCTTCCTGGTGCCGCTGTTCGCCGGCCGGATGACCAGCCAGCGGGCGCTCGCCGTCTCGATGGCGGCGCTCAACGGCCTCGGCATCGCCGTGCTGCTGATCGCCCCGGTGACCGGCGCCTGGGTGTCGGCCACCATCCTGGGCGTCGCCCAGGGCGGCTCGCTGGGCCTGGGGCTCGCCTTCATCGTGCTGCGCACCGACAGCGTCGCCGGCGCCGCCCAGCTGGGCGGCATGTCGCAGGCGATCGGCTATCTGGTCGCGGCGGCCGGCCCGGTCGGCGCCGGGGCCCTGCACCAGCTGACCGGCGGCTGGACCACGCCGCTGGCGCTGATGCTGGTGCTGGCCGCCGTGGTCGCCGCCGCGGGCTGGGGCGCCGGACGCGACCGGACGCTCTGAGCGCCCCGCCCGCTGTTCGCCGTCGGCTGCTCGCTACTCGTCGGAGGTCAGGGTGAGCCCGGCCAGCCGCACCGAGGCCAGCGCGGTCGCCCCCGCGGCGGCCACCAGCAGCAGCGGCACGGCCGCGCCGAGCGAGACCACCGAGGTGATCGACCCCTCGGCGGCCACCGACTCGGCCACCGACAGCCCCCACTGCTGGACGCTCAGCTTCCGGGCGCCCTCGACGAAGTTGCCCATCAGCGCTTCCCACACCAGGGCGTACCCCAGCCCGATCACCACCGCGTGCCGGGTCACCACGCCGAGCAGCAGGAACAGCGCGCTGTACACGGTCCCGGCGACCAGGGCGGCGACCGTGTAGGCGAGCGCCAGCCCCTCCTTCGTCCCGTACAGCAGCAGCCCGGAGAGCAGCATCGGCACCGCCGAGAAGGCCCAGGTGATGCCGGTCGCGACTGCCAGCTTGGTGGTGATGATCTTCCAGCGCGGCAGCGGCTTGGCGAGCAGGTAGACGATCGAGCCGTCGTCGATCTCGGTGGCGATGGCGCCGGTGCCGACGACCAGGCCGAGGATCGGCAGCAGGGTGCCGAGGCCGAGCCTGCCGAGGACGTTCACGACGAGGTCGTGCTTGTCGCCGCCGGTCCCGGCGGCGAGCGCCGAGACGAGCAGCAGCAAGGCGGGGACCACCAGCAGCAGCAAGCCGCGGCGGCGGCCGAGCAGGCCGCGCAGCGTCAGCCTGGCGACGGTCGGGTTCATGGTGGGTCGGCCTTCCTGAGGTCCTGGTGGTGGGTGCGCGGAACGGGGGCCGCCGCTAGGCGGAGACGAGGTAGGAGAACACGCTCTCCAGCGACTCGTCCGCCGGTGTCACGGTGAACAGCCGGATGCCGGCCCGCCGGGCCACCTGCGGCAGCAGGGTGGTGAACCCCTGGAAGTTCACCGCCTGGATCCGCAGGGCCTGCTCCTGCCGGTCCAGCTCGATGCCGGCGGTCGACGGGTCGGCGATCAGCGCCGCCGCGAGCCGCCGGTCGTCGCTGGAGCGGACCAGGTAGCGGTGCGGGCGGTCGGTCATCAGCCGGCGGATCCTCCGGAAGTCCCCGGAGGCGGCGTGCCGGCCGGCCACCACGACCTCGATGTGCCGGGCCAGTTGCTCGACCTCCTCCAGGATGTGCGAGGAGAACAGCACCGTCCGGCCGTCCGAGCCGAACCGCCGCAGCAGGTCCATCAGCTGGAGCCGCTGGCGGGGGTCCATGCCGTTGAACGGCTCGTCGAGCAGCAGCACGGCCGGGTCGTGGACCAGCGCCGAGGCCATCTTGACCCGCTGCTTCATGCCCTTGGAGTAGGTGCCGGTCCGCCGTTCCTTGGCGTACTCCATCTCGACCAGGGCGAGCGCCTTGCTGGCGGCGGCGCCCGGCTGGGCCAGGCCGTGCAGTTCGGCGTTGGCGAGGACGAACTCCCAACCGGTCAGGTAGTCGTACATCGACTCCCGCTCCGGGACCAGGCCGATCCGCCGGTACGCCTCCTGGTTGCGCCAGATCGGCGCGCCGTCCAGGATGACCGCCCCGGTGGACGGCGCCAGGAAGCCGCTCATCATGTGGATGAGGGTCGACTTCCCGGCCCCGTTCGGCCCCAGCAGGCCGGTGATGCCGGGGCTGATCGCCATGCTGACGTCGTTGACGGCGACCACGTTCCCGAACCAGCGGGAGACCTTGTCGATGGTGATGGTGGCCATGACGCCCTCTCAGACTTTGCGGTAGCGGCGCAGCAGCAGCCGGTACGAGCCGGCCACCATCGCGACGGCGACGGCGATGAACACCAGCAGGCCGAGCCCGCCGGGCGCGTGCAACCGCTCGGGGTCGGAACCGAGGTCGAACAGCTCGTTGACCAGGCTCTCCACCAGCCCCTCGGGCGACAGCAGCGCCGCCCACTGGGTGGATCGCGGAAGCTCCTCGCCGAAGTCGAGGCGGTCCAGGCTCGACCCGACGACGATCCCGAGCGTCGAGGCGCTGATCGCGAGGTAGCCCATGATCCCGGCCACGCCGAAGCCGCGCTGCGGAGTGGCGGCGGCGATCACCGTGGCGACCGAGGTCGGCACCAGCGCGTACAGCGCCGCGGCCACCAGGCCGTACAGGAAGTGCTCGGTCTGGTCGCCGAACTTCAGCCCGACCAGCAGCGATCCGACGTAGAGCACCAGCAGCGGCGCGAGCATCAGCAGGAACTGGGCGCAGGCCATCGCCCCGAACTTGGCCCGGACGTAGTCGGCACGGGTGATCGGGCGGGAGAAGTACAGCGACACGGTGTGGTGGCGCAGGTCCCGGGAGAACAGCACCGGCGCCTGCGAGGCGAGGAAGATCGAGATCACCAGCGAGATGTTCCGGAGGTACTCCGCGTAGTCGACGGGGAGATCGCCGGACCCGGTCATCACGGAGACCGCCACGATGACCAGGGCGGGCACGGTGGCCACGCCCAGCACGATCATCGGCAGCACCTTGGACTTGCCGGACCGCCCCAGGCCGTACGCGGCGCGCAGGCTCTGGGTGAACAGCGAGCGCGCGGCGTACGCCCGGCCGAGCCGGGGGCCGGCGTAGCCGCGGTAGCCGATGTCGTGGATGACGCCGGTGTCGGCCGGCCGGGACTCAGGAGGCAGCGACATCTGCGGTACCCCCTTCGTGCTGCGTCGTCTCCGTGTCCTGCGTGAACAGTTCGGCGACCCGGTGCCGCCGCTCCTCCAACCGGACCAGCCCGAGTCCGAGGTCCGCGACCGCGTCCCGGATCACGTCGTACGTGTCGTCACCCGCCAGCCGGACCAGCAGGATCCGCGTGCCCTCGGCCTCCACCGAGAGCCCCTCCGCCGCCAGCCGGGCGCGCACCGCCTCCGGACGGTCCGTCACCTCGACCGCCAGGGTGGCCGTCGTCCCGGTGAACGACGCGGTGGACGAGGAGCGCAGCAGCCTGCCGCCGTCGATGACCACCAGGTGGTCGCAGGTGCGCTCCAGCTCGCCCAGCAGGTGGGTGGTGACCAGCACCGAGATGCCGAAGTCGGTGTACACCCGGCGGATCAGCGCGAGCATGTCGTCCCGGCCGACCGGGTCGAGACCGTTGGTGGGCTCGTCCAGCAGCACCAGCTTCGGGTCGTGCACCAGCGCCTGCGCCAGCTTCACCCGCTGCTTCATGCCGGTCGAGTAGCCGCCCATCGGACGGTAGCGCTCCTCGTACAGCCCGACGTGCCGCAGCGTGTCCGCCGTCCGCTCACGCGCCGCGGCGGCCGGCAGCCCGGCCATCCGCGCCATGTGCACCACGAACTCGGTGGCCGAGACGTCCGGCGGCAGACAGTCGTGCTCCGGCATGTAGCCGACCTGCTCACGGATCTCCGACCCCTGGGTGGCGACGTCCAGCCCGAGCACCCGCCCGGTCCCGGAGGTCGCCGGGGCCAGCCCCAGCAGAATCTTGATGAGTGTGGACTTGCCCGCCCCGTTCGCCCCCACCAGACCGACCACCCCGGGCTCGACCTCAACGGTCAGCCGATCGAGCGCGGTCACCCGGGGGAACCTCTTGGTGAGGCCGTCCGTCTTGATGACAGTGGACACGCGCCTCAACGTAGTGCCCGCACCCGCACCCGGTCATGGGCTGCGATGACGACCCCTCCTGCTGCTCCGGTATGACACCACCCCACCCGTCCCCTAGGGGACCGGACCGGGTGCCGCGGCTTGTGGGGGGCCGCGGGACCCGGCGGGGGGTGGGGTCAGCGCAGTTGGGCGAGGCCTTCGGTGGCGATGCGCTCGAAGACGGCGAGGTCGTTGGCGAAGATGGAGTCGGGGACCGGCCAGTGGATCACCAGTTCGGTGATGCCCAGGTCGCGGTAGGTGCCGGCCCAGTCGACGAAGGCGTCGAGGGAGGCCAGCGGTCGCTCCGCCGTCGAGCCCTGGAGCAGCATCTTCTGGAGGGTCGCGACGTCGCGGCCCTTCTCCTCGCAGGCGGCCGTGAGCTTCTCGATCTGCTGGGCGATCACCCGGGGCGCCTGCTCGGCCGGGACGTCGGCCGGGGCCTTCGGGTCGCCGTAGGTCACCCAGCCCTGGCCGTACTCGGCCGCCAGGCGCAGGCCGCGCGGGCCGGCGGCGGCGACGTAGAAGGGCACCCGGGGGGTCTGGACGCAGCCCGGGACGTTCCGCGCCTCGACGGCCGAGTAGTAGCTGCCCTCGCGGGTGGTGGCGTCGTTGCGCAGCAGCTCGTCCAGCAGCGGCAGGAACTCGCCGAAGCGGTCCGCCCGCTCCTTCGGCGACCACGCCTCCTGGCCCAGCGCGGTCGCGTCGAACCCGGTCCCGCCGGCACCGATGCCGACCGTCAGCCGCCCGCCCGACACGTCGTCGAGGGTGATCAGGTCCTTCGCCAGCGTCACCGGGTGCCGGAAGTTCGGCGAGGTCACCAGCGTGCCCAGCCTCAGCCGCTCGGTGGCCGTCGCCGCCGCCGTCAGCGTCGGCACCGCCCCGAACCACGGCTCGTCGCGGAACGACCGCCACGACAGGTGGTCGTAGGTGTAGGCGCCGTGGAAGCCGAGGTCCTCGGCCCGCCGCCAGATCTTCTGCCCCTCGCCCCACCGGTGGATGGGGAGGATAACGGTACTCAAGCGCATGCAGTGACGATACGCGCCAAGTCGGCGGAACCCAGGCCTGCTCGCGAGGCGCTGCGGGCGGGTCGGCTAGCGTGGCGCCATGGGCACGCTGAGCAGGCGGGAACTGGCCGCGCTGGTCGAGGAAGCGACGGTCGACACCTACGACGAGCACGAGCGGGTATCGGCTCTGTTCACCGCCGTCGAGGAGAACCTGGCAGTGCCGTTCAGCACCTCGGTGCTGGGCGTCGAGGTCACCGTGCGCGGCATCGACCTCTCGCCGGACGGGAGGATCGTCGCCCTGTGCGCCCGCGGTGCGTTCCGGCAGACGATCGGGCTGCTGGACCTTCCGTTGCCGGCACCGGCGCCGGACGGCGCGGAGTGGGTCGAGGCGTACCGCTACTACGCGGCGCAGTGAGCGTCGGAACCTTCACCGTTGGGAGGGCCCGTATGGCTGTCGTGGTACCGAACGAGGGCGAGGCGTTGGTGCGAGGCCTGATCGAGCGAAGCTCCGAACTGAAGGGCGAACTCGTCGCCTTCGCCCAGAGCCCGCGCTTCGACCGGTGGCTGACCCCGCTGCTGCTGGAAGCCGCCGGCCCCGACAGGGAGTTGGAGGACGGTGAGGCGATCCGGATCATCGACCACTTCATCCTGCGGTACCGCCTGCCGGACGGTTCGACCGTGGTGGACCGGTTCGTCGCCGGACGACGGGACTTGACCGAAGCCGATCGGGCGATGCTGCTCGGCTGGCGTGACCCGGTCGAGGGCGTCTTCGAGGTCCGGCGCAAGGACGGGGACGCCGTCGTCCTGCTGAACCTGGTCGACGACCTGGAGTACCGCACCTGCTCGAACGTCGGGCGAGCGGCCTTCCGCGGAGTGTCGAAGGGAGACTTCCTCCTCGCCTGCCTGGTGCCCGTCCACTCGGCCGACGGGGTGTGGCTGATCTCCGGGGCGATGTCGTCCTACCCGAAGTCCAGCGCCACCGAGATCGCCCGGGCCGCACTCCAGCTGGCCACCAGCCACCCCGAGCTGGTCTTCCGCAACCCCGAGAAGATCGAGCAGGGCTGGCAGTCGATGCGGGAGGACCGGGCCGCGTTCGTCGAATTCTGCGGCAGCGACGAACTGGTCCTTCCCCCCGCCGAAGCCGAGGACCGGCTCAACGCCTACTACCGGCACCGGCAGGAGGCCGCCACCGCCGAACACCCTGACAGGCCCCGGGGCAGGCGGCTGCCGGGCCTCGATTTCCCGGCCTTCGAACTGCCCCGGGAACTTGCGGGCTCGGAGACGGTCGGCGTCCTCTACGACGACGTCGACGGACTCAACTTCTACGCCGACTACGGAATGCTGCGGGACCTCTTCGCCAATCCGGCCCTCGTGAGCCGCAAGCAGTATCAGGACGTGCTGCGCGCATACCTGCGCGAGGAGTCGATCGCGCCACTGCCGATCCGCCGCCTGGCCGCCGCCCACCCGGATACCGTCGACGCGGTGTTCCGCAAGCTGCTGCGCAAGCCCGGATTCACCTGGAGCGAGCACGGCGAGGAACTGCTGCGCCGACGCAAGCCCTGGTACTACGCGCAGGAGCCCCGCCCTGGCGTCTCCGTGATCGGCGCACGGCTCGGCGAACTCGCCGCCGGCGGCCGACGGCCGAAACTCACCAGAGCGCGGCGCGCACCCCACAGGACCGGTCACCCGTGACCCCGGACGGCTGCGGGCGGTGCCCAGCGGGACGCCGACGCTGCTACTCCGCTCATTTACGCGGCGTGGAAGCCGAGGTCCTCGGCCCGCCGCCAGATCTTCTGCCCCTCGCCCCACTGGTGGATGGGGAGGATAACGGTACTCAAGCGCATGCAGTGACGATACGCGCGAACGCGGTGCCCGGCGGCGCGGCGCAGCGGCTGATCAGCGGGGCCGGGCGTCAGGGGTGCGGGCGCTGGGCGGGGAGGCGGAGGGGGTGGGTCGGGGTGGTGCGGCGGGCCAGGTCGGCGAGGGTTTCGAAGAGGATGTCGCCGATCAGCACGGGCTCGCGGGAGGGCGGTGGGGCCTCCTCCTCGGGGAGGGGCGCGGGCTCGGTCTCGATCTCGTCTGGGACCTGGCGAGTTCGCATGGCTCTTCCTGCCGACGGGGTGGCCGAGGGGGTTCTGCCCGGTCGGCGGCGGTGGGACACCCCGGAGACGGACGGATCGGCCGGAACCAGCGCAACGGGGGCCGAAACGCGTCGCGGTGATCGCGGCGGGGGGCCGGGACCCGGGGTTGGGGGAGAGCGTCGGCGGTGGGCGAAGATGGAGCGGTGACCACACCGCGCACCGCTCCCCCGACCCGGCTGATCGCCACCGATCTGGACGGCACCCTGCTCTGCTCCGGCGGTACCGTCAGCGAGCGCACCGCCGCCGCCCTGGCCGCCGCCGAGGCGGCCGGGATCCAGGTGGTGTTCGTGACCGGCCGCCCGCCGCGCTGGATGCAGCAGGTGAGCGCGCACATCGGCGGCCACGGGGTGGCGATCTGCTCGAACGGCGGCGCCGTGGTGGACGTGCGGCGCGGCGCGCTGCTGGAGTCGTTCCCGCTGTCGGCGGAGGACGCGCTCGCGGTGGTGGGACGGCTGCGGGCCAGGCTGCCCGGCACCGCGTTCGCCTTCGAGTACCCGGCCGGGTTCGCCCGCGAGCCCGGCTACGAGGTGCGGATGTGGGGGCAGGACGAGAACCACCCGATCGGGCCGGCCGAGGAGCTGCTCGGCCCGGGCGGCCCGGTGCGCGGGCTGTTCAAGCTGCTCGCCAAGCACCCGGACCTGGACCCGGACAAGCTGCTCGGTCAGGCCCGGGAGGCCGCCGGGGAGCTCGCCGAGATCACCCGCTCGGCGCCGATACCGCTGCTGGAGATCAGCGCGCCCGGCGTCACCAAGGCCAGCACGCTGGCGCGCTGGTGCGCCGGGCGCGGGATCGACCGGAGCGAGGTGGTGGCCTTCGGCGACATGCCGAACGACCTGGAGATGCTGGCCTGGGCGGGCACCGCGTACGCGGTCGCGAACGCCCATCCGCAGGTGCTGGCGGCGGTGCCGCTGCACACGGTGAGCAACGAGCAGGACGGCGTCGCCGCGGTGCTGGAGGAGATCCTCCGGCACCGCGGCGAGTGATCGGCCCCGGGCGGGGCGGTCAGCCGAAGCGGCCGTTGACGTAGTCGGAGGTCCGCTGGTCGCGCGGGTTGTGGAAGACCTGCTCGGTCGGCCCGGCCTCGACGATCCGGCCGGGGGTGTCGTGGGTGGCCAGGAAGAACGCGCAGCTCTGCGACACGCGCTGGGCCTGCTGCATGTTGTGGGTCACGATCACGATGGTGAGCCGGCCGCGCAGCTCGGCG
>NZ_BAAAKJ010000220.1:0-1644 GCF_039527695.1 Kitasatospora putterlickiae | reverse complement strand
GCGGGTCGAGGTCGGGTCGAGCGCCGAGCAGGGCTCGTCCATCAGCAGGATGTCCGGCGAGACGGCCAGCGACCGCGCGATGCACAGGCGCTGCTGCTGGCCGCCGGAGAGCGAGCCGCCGGGGGCGTCGAGACGGCTCGCCACCTCGTCCCAGAGACCGGCCTGGCGCAGGCTGGTCTCCACCAGGTGCTCGCGTTCGTCCCTGGCGACCTTGATGCCGGCGAGCTTGAGCCCGCTGGAGACGTTGTCCTTGATCGACATCGCCGGGAAGGGGTTCGGCCGCTGGAACACCATGCCGATCCGGCGGCGCACCTCGGCGGGACGCCGGCCGGGCCGGTAGACGTCGTCCCCGTCCAGCAGCACCTCGCCGGAGAGCGCGGCGCCGCGGATCATCTCGTGCATCCGGTTGAGGATCCGCAGGTAGGTGGACTTGCCGCAGCCGGACGGTCCGATCAGGGCGGTCACCTCCCCGGCGGGCATCGCGAGCGAGACCCGCTCCAGCACCTTGCGGGAGCCGAACCAGGCGGAGACGTCCCGGGTCTCCAGACCGGCCAGCACGGGCTCCTGGTCGTAACCGTCGTAGTGCGCGTCCTGCGGGTACAGCAGGTGCTGCCCGTCCTGCTCGGCGTACTCGGCCGGCGGGACGGCGGGCAGCGTCATCGTGGTCTCGTCGGCCCCCGGGGCCTGGTCGTGCGGCAGATCGGTCATCGGTGCATCCGTCATCGGTACGGTCCTCCGGGCGCGCTTCAGTAGAGGTTGGGCAGCAGGGCGGCGGCGTTCTCGTAGACCGCCCAGAGCAGCGCGCCGATCACCGGCGCGAGGCTGAGGTAGGCGGCCGAGCGGTGCCAGTACCGGGCCAGTACGACGGCGGCGGTCACCGCGCCGAGCAGGCCCAGCGACCACAGCTGCAGCGTGGCCAGCGCGCCCTTGTCGGCGGCCAGCGCCTTGTCGTACGGCACAGTGGCGGGGCGCCCGCCCGGGTTGACCACCGCGTCGCCGTCCAGCCGGGCGCCGATCATCAGCGTCGAGCGCGGAATCCAGTCGGAGTCGCTGGTCACCAGCACCAGCCGGTTGCGCACCGGGTCCGCGATCGGGTGGTCCTCGTCGCCGTACACGTTGACGGTGTAGGTGAACTTGCCCTGCCCGGTGGTGGCCTCGATCTTGTCGCCCACCCGCAGCTTGGTCAGCTCGGCGAACGGCGCCCCGAAGGTCGCCCCGCGGCCGAACAGCACCGCCACGCCGGTCTGCCCGGGCAGCGCGGTGTCCCGGCGGTGGCCGGGACCCTTCATGAGGTCCCGGCCGGTGGTGCCCTCCACCACGACCGCCTGGTGCAGCCCGATCGCCGGGATGTCCAGCAGGGCGACGGGGGAGCCGGCCGGGGCCTTGCCGGTCGGCGCGGTCGCCTTGGCGAGCTGGTCGCGGAAGGATTTGTAGGAGGTGGACTGGAAGTGCTTCTGCTGCACGTGCGAGAGGGTGAAGAGGTAGCCGACGAAGCCCATGGTGAGCGCCGCCAGCAGGCTCACCGCCCAGGCCGCCTGCAAGAACCGGACCCGCTTGGCCGTCCGGCCGGGGCCGCCGGTGTCGGGCCCGGACGGAGCGGTCTCCGGCGCGGGCGCGGGGGCGGGCGCGGGGGGGGGGGGGGCG
>NZ_BAAAKJ010000219.1:6289-9442 GCF_039527695.1 Kitasatospora putterlickiae | reverse complement strand
CGCTGTTCCAGGGCGCCGGCGGCCTTCCCGAAGTCCGCCGAGATCTTCTCGAACTCCCGTCCTTCGCCGTGCAGTTCCCACGGCTTGATGACGAACTCGCTGCCGCCGCCGGCCATCCCCGTACCTCCCCGTGCGCTGGACCGGCCGCCATCCTAGGCCCGCCGCGGCCCCCGTACGGCGCCCGCCGACGACCCCTCCACCCGCCCTTCACGGCGGCCCCGCACACCCCGCCGACCGGCCGGAACGCCCCGACGGCCGGCCGCCGCGCGGTGAACTCACCGTAAACCCCGTGGCCACGGACGGTTCGAAGCCTCGCGAAGGCTCTACCCTTGCCGGGTGGCAGCAGCAGACACGTCCCAGCACACCAGTGGCACCTCCAAGGGGAAGAAGGCCAAGCCGAAGGCCGGCGGCCCGACCGCCGTCGACCTCGCGATGCCGGTCCTCCGCACCGAGCTCCGCCCGGAGGTCCCGCTCGACTTCCCGCGCGCCTGGGTCGAGTTCACCGACCCGGACGACGAGGAGCAGGTCTTCCGCTGCGACCTGACCTGGCTGACCTCCCGCTGGTCGTGCATCTTCGGCCAGGGCTGCCAGGGCATCCGCGAGGGCCGCGGCGAGTCCGACGGCTGCTGCACGCTGGGCGCGCACTACTCGGACGAGGACGACGAGAAGCGCGTCACCGGCCACGCGGCCCGGCTGACCCCGGAGATCTGGGAGAACCACGCGCACGGCACCGACGCCAAGGGCCGGATCAGGACCGACGGCGGCATCACCATGTTCGACGAGGACGGCGACCGCCAGACCCGGCGGGTCAACGGCGCCTGCGTCTTCGTGAACAGCCCCGGTTTCGCCGGCGGCGCGGGCTGCGCCCTGCACGCGCTCGCGCTCAAGGAGGGCCGCGAGCCGCTGGAGACCAAGCCGGACGTCTGCTGGCAGCTGCCGGTGCGCCGCACCTACGACTGGATCGACCGCCCGGACGACACCCGCTACCTCCAGGTCACCATCGGCGAGTACGACCGGCGCGGCTGGGGCCCGGGCGGCCACGACCTGCACTGGTGGTGCACCGGAAGCCCGGACGCCCACCAGGGCGCCGACCCGGTCTACGTCAGCTACCGCCCGGAGCTCACCGAGCTGATGGGCCGGGCCGCGTACCGGGTGCTGGCCGGGCTGTGCGAGGAGCGGATCGCCACCAAGGGCGACCGGAAGGTGGCCCCGCACCCGGCCGACCCGGCGAAGAGGAAGCCGAAGACCACGTAGCGCCGAGGGGGCGGCCCGCCCGCCCCCTCATCCGCCCGCGGGCCTCACTTGTCGATGTCGCCGACGACGAAGAACATCGACCCGAGGATCGCCACCATGTCCGCCACCAGCGTCCCCGGCAGCAGCTCGGTGAGCGCCTGGATGTTGTTGAACGACGCCGAGCGCAGCTTGAGCCGCCACGGCGTCTTGTCGCCGCGCGACACCAGGTAGTAGCCGTTGACGCCGAGCGGGTTCTCCGTCCAGGCGTAGGTGCTGCCCTCGGGGGCCTTGAGCACCTTGGGCAACCGCAGGTTGACCGGCCCGGGGGCGAGCCCGGCCAGCGTGTCCAGGCAGGCGTCGGCGAGGTCCAGCGAGTTGACCGTCTGCTCCAGCAGGCACTCGAAGCGGGCCAGGCAGTCGCCCTCCTCGCGGGTGACCACGGTCAGCACCCGGCGCAGCTCCTCGCTGCCGTACGCGAGGTAGGGCTCGTCGCGGCGCAGGTCGAGGTCCAGGCCGCTGGCCCGCGCGATCGGGCCGCTGACGCCGTACGCCTCGGCCTGCGCCCTGGTGAGGACGCCGACCCCGGCGGTGCGGGCCCGGAAGATCTCGTTGCCCAGCACCAGTTCCTCGAAGACGGGCAGCTGGGAGCGGACCACGGCGACGGCGGCGCGGACCCGGCCGAGCCAGCCGGCCGGGAGGTCCTCCTTCAGGCCGCCGACCCGGTTGAACATGTAGTGCATCCGGCCGCCGGAGGCCTCCTCCAGCACGTGCTGGAGGTCCTCGCGGCCGGAGAAGGCGTGGAAGATCGGGGTGATCCCGCCCAGCTCCAGCGGGTAGGAGCCGAGGAACATCAGGTGGTTGAGGACGCGGTTCAGCTCGGCGAGCAGGGTGCGGATCCACACCGCGCGCTCGGGCACCTCCATGCCGAGCATCCGCTCGACGCCGAGCACCACGCCCAGCTCGTTGGAGAAGGCCGAGAGCCAGTCGTGCCGGTTGGCCAGCATGATGATCTGCCGGTAGTCCCGGGCCTCGAAGAGCTTCTCGGCGCCCCGGTGCATGTAGCCGATCACCGGCTCGGCGCTGACGATGCGCTCGCCGTCCAGCACCAGCCGCAGGCGCAGCACTCCGTGGGTGGCCGGGTGCTGCGGGCCGATGTTGAGCACCATGTCGGTGGCGCCCGCCTCGCCCGTGAAGTTCTCGGCTCCCGCCCCGATGCCGACCGTGGTCTCCCTCATGGGGTGAGAGTCTGCCATCCCGGCAGCGCCTCCAGACTCGGCGGTACCGGCATGCGGACGGTCTGCGCCAGCCAGCCGAACGCGCCGAGCCCGGCCGGGTCGGTGAGCTCCGCGCCCTCGCCGGCCCCGCCGAGGGCCCGCAGGTAGCCGGCCGGGTCGGTGGACGCGAGGGCGAGCGCGGGCCGGGCGCCGCTGACGCCGAGCGCCCGCAGCGCCTCCCGCTGCGTCGTCCACAGGCTGTGGAGACCGGGGACGGCGACGGCGTCCAGCGCGACGTGCGCGGTGACGTCGCAGGAGCCGTCCGGCACCGGGGCCACCTCGCGGCCAGCCCGGAAGCCGGTGCGGGTGGGGAACGGCGGACGGCCGGCGGCGGTGTGCCCGTAGTCGGCGGCGACGGCGAGGCCGCGCTCCAGACCGGCCACCGCGTGCGCCCAGGCGGCGTCCCGGGGGGTGCCGAACTCGGCGAAGTCCCCGGGGTGTTCGGCCGGCCACCAGCGGGCGGCCCAGGCGGCGTCGGCGGCGTCGACCGGGGCGCCGAGCCGCTCCTCGCCGGTTCCGGTGTCCACCTCCAGGTAGCGCAGCACCCCGTCCTCGCCGACCTCGCCGGTGTCCAGCGGCACGTTGTCCAGCCACTCGTTGGCGAACAGCAGCCCGGTGGCGCCGCGCGGCACCTCGTCGGTCCACA
>NZ_BAAAKJ010000219.1:0-6242 GCF_039527695.1 Kitasatospora putterlickiae | reverse complement strand
CCCGTCGCCCCTCGCGTCACCCGTTCGAGCGCGATTGTCACGCGATCGCGCGGGTTGGACCGGCGGGCGGCCCCGGCGGACGGTCGGCGAGCTCCACCGCGTACACCCGAAGCCGCTCCCCCACCACCTCCGGCAGCTCCGCCAGCACCCCGGCGACCAGCTCGCCCCGCCCGGCCCCGACGTCCACGAACGCCAGCTCCTCCGGACGGCCGAGCGCCGCGTCCACCTCAAGAAGCAGCCGGGCCACCGCCCGGGCGAACAGCGGCGAGGCGTGCACCGAGGTGCGGAAGTGCCCGGCGGGGCCCTCCGGCCTGCGGTAGAAGCCGCCGTCGGGTCCGTAGAGGGCGCGCTCCGTCGCGGGCGCCCACCGCATCCAGGTCATACGGCGGGACGCTACACACCCGGTCCGTACCCGCCCAATCCGTACGGCATCGGTACACCGCCCTCTCCGACCTAGGGAGTAGGACGGATCGCCCTCCCGGCGGACCTGGGGACACACCGCGCCTGCCTACGCTTGACCCGTGCATCGACTCAACGCGTGGCTCCGCCGACACCCCATGGTGGTCGACTCCGCCTGGGCCGCGCTGGTGCTCGTCCTCGGCCTGCTGCCGGAGGAGGGCAGCGACAACACCGGCTGGCGCGCGGCGGTCGCCACCGTCGTCGCCGTCGTGCTGCCGCTGCTGATGGTGTTCCGGCGCCGCTTCCCCGACCTGACGGTGGCCGCCGCGATCGCGATCGGCCTCACCCAGGTGGCCCTCGACGTCACCCCGGCGATCTCCAGCATCGCCTATCTGGTGTTCGCCTACACGGGTGCCGCGTTCGGCGGGCGGTGGACGTCCCGGGCGGCGCTGGCCGCCGGACTGCTGGCCGGCCCGCTGGTCTTCTGGCGGCTCGATCCGGAGAAGGCCACCCGGATGCCCGACGGCGACATCAGCTACGTCGAGTACTCCGTCCCCGAGGCGCTGTTCTTCGGCGGGATGATGACCACCCCGTTCATCCTCTGCTGGGCGTGGGGGCGGCTCACCCGGGTCCGCCGGGCCTACCTGGTGGAGCTGGAGGACCGCGCGGCCCGGCTGGAGCGCGAGCGCGACGCCCAGGCCAAGGTGGCGGTCGCCGCCGAGCGGGCGCGGATCGCCCGCGAGCTGCACGACGTGGTCGCGCACAACGTCTCGGTGATGATCGTCCAGGCGGACGGCGCCGCGTACGTGCTGGACAACTCGCCCCAGCAGGCCAAGGAGGCGCTGGGCACCATCGCCTCCACCGGCCGGCAGGCGCTGGTCGAGATGCGCCGGCTGCTCGGCGTGCTGCGCACGGCCGACACCAAGGGCGAGGAGTACGTGCCGCAGCCGGGCGTCGAGGAGCTGCCGGAGCTGCTGGACCAGGTCCGCACGGCCGGCCTCCAGGTGGACTTCGCGACCTCGGGCGACCCGCGCGAGCTGCCGCGCGGCGTCGAGCTCACGGTCTACCGGATCGTCCAGGAAGCGCTCACCAACGTCCGCAAGCACGGCGGCCCCGATGTGCACGCCCGGGTCGCGGTCGACTTCGGCGAGCGCGAGCTGGCCGTCCTGATCGAGGACGACGGACGCGGCAGCACCGACGAACAGCTGGCCGCCGGCGGCACCGACGGCCAGGGCCACGGCCTGATCGGCATGCGCGAGCGGGTCGGCATGGTCAGCGGCAGCCTCGACGTCGGGCCGAGGCCCGGCGGCGGCTTCCGGATCCGCGCCGTGCTGCCGCTCAAGGCGGCCCACTGACCCGGGCCGCCGGGCGCCCGCCCGCCGACCCCCGCCGTTCCCCCCGAGGAGCTAGGAGCCACCCTTGACCATCCGCGTGATGCTGGTCGACGACCAGGAGCTGCTGCGTACCGGATTCCGGATGATCCTGCAGTCGCAGGGCGACATCGAGATCGCCGCCGAGGCCGGGGACGGCGCCCAGGCCCTGGAGAAGCTCCGGCACACCGCGGTGGACGTGATCCTGATGGACGTCCGGATGCCGCGGCTGGACGGTGTGCAGGCCACCCGTCGGATCTGCCTGGCCGAGGACGGCAGCCCGCTGCCGGACGCCCCGCACGTGCTCATCCTCACCACCTTCGACCTCGACGAGTACGCCTTCGCCGCGCTCAAGGCCGGCGCCAGCGGCTTCCTGCTCAAGGACGTGCCGCCGACCGAGCTGGTGGCCGCGATCCGCGCCGTGCACGGCGGGGACGCGGTGGTCGCGCCGACCACCACCCGCCGGATGATCGACCGGTTCGCCGAGGTGCTGCCCACCCCGCAGAGCGGCTCCGGCCGGGCGGACACCCTCGGCCCGCTCACCGAGCGCGAGCGCGAGGTGTTCCTGCTGGTCGCCCAGGGCCTGTCGAACGGGGAGATCGCGGCCCGGCTGGTGCTCTCCGAGGCCACCGTGAAGACCCACGTCGGCCGGATCCTGGCCAAGCTGAACCTGCGCGACCGCGTCCAGGCCGTGGTCCTGGCCTACGAGGCCGGCCTGATCCGCGCCGGCGCCTCGGACTAGGCCGCCCGGGCCCGTTCCCGCCCCCCGTAGAATGGGCCGGTACGTCCGGTACCCCCGAGTGGACCGGAACGGGACCCCTGGACAAAGGTGGGTGCGTGAGTCTGTCCGACTACGGCGATCTGGCCCCACTCGACGACCCGGCCGACCCCGGCAACCGCCCCGCCCGCCTCGCCGTCGGCGTGGTCGGCACCGGCCGGGTCGGCCCGGCGCTCGGCGCCGCCCTGCAGCTGGCCGGCCACAAGGTGGTCGCCGCCTCCGGGGTGTCCGCCGCCTCCCGCCGCCGCGCCGAGGCGCTGCTGCCGGGCGTGCGGATCGTCAGCCCGCCGCAGGTGCTGGCCGCCGCCGACCTGGTGCTGCTCACCGTCCCCGACGACGCGCTGGCCGACCTGGTGGCCGGCCTCGCCGCGACCGGCGCCGTCCGCCCCGGCCAGCTGCTGGTGCACACCTCCGGCGCGCACGGCGTGGCCGTGCTGGAGCCGGCCACCCTGGCCGGCGCCCTGCCGCTGGCGCTGCACCCCGCGATGACCTTCACCGGCACCTCCGTCGACCTGGCCCGGCTGGCCGGCTGCCCGTTCGGGGTGACCGCCCCGGAGGAACTGCGCCCGGTCGCCGAGGCGCTGGTGGTGGAGATGGGCGGCGAGCCCGAGTGGGTGCCCGAGGACGTCCGCCCGCGCTACCACACCGCCCTCGCGCACGGCGCCAACCACCTGGTCACACTGGTCGCGCAGGCGATGGAGCTGCTGCGCTCGGCGGGCGTCGCCGAGCCCGGCCGGATGCTCGGCCCGCTGCTCGGCGCCGCGCTCGACAACTCGCTGCGCTCCGGCGACGCGGCCCTCACCGGCCCGGTCGCCCGGGGCGACGCCGGCACCGTGCGGCGCCACCTGGCGCAGCTCAGTACGGTGTCCCCGGACATCCCGGCCGCCTACCGGGCGATGGCCCGCGCCACCGCCCAGCGGGCCCTGGCCCACGGGACGATCGACGAAACGTCGGCGGCGGCGCTGCTGGACGTACTGAACGAGGAGAAGCAGTAATGGCACGCGGCAAGCAGCCGGGCAAGGCCCAGCGCGCCCCGAAGGTCCACCGGGCCGTGGTCACGCGCACCGTCGACGACTTCGAGGCGGCGTTCTGGCCGGACGAGCAGCCGGTGGACAACGCGGTCGTGATGACGATGGGCGCCCTGCACGAGGGCCACGCCGCGCTGATCCGCGCCGCCCGCAAGCAGGTCGGCCGGGACGGCCGGGTCGCCGTCTCGGTCTTCGTCAACCCGCTGCAGTTCGGCGCCGGCGAGGACCTGGAGCGCTACCCGCGCGCCCTGGACGAGGACGTGCGGCTCGCCGAGGCCAACGGAGCCGACGTGGTCTTCGCGCCGTCCGTCGACGAGGTCTACCCGAACGGCGAGCCGCAGGTGCGGCTGGCCGCGGGCCCGATGGGCGAGCGCTACGAGGGCGCCACCCGGCCCGGCCACTTCGACGGGGTGCTGACCGTGGTCGCCAAGCTGCTGCACATCACCGACCCGGACTTCGCCTTCTTCGGCGAGAAGGACGCCCAGCAGCTGGCGGTCATCCGCCGGATGGTGGCCGACCTCGACTTCGACGTCGAGGTGGTCGGGGTGCCGACCGTCCGCGAGGAGGACGGCCTGGCGCTCTCCTCCCGCAACCGCTACCTCTCCCCGGAGGAGCGCACCCGCGCCCTCGCCCTGTCCGAGGCGCTGTTCGCCGGCCGGGACGCGGCCGCGCAGGGCCCGAAGGCCGTGCGCGAGGCCGCCGCGGCCGTGCTGGACGCCGCCGAGGGCGTGGACCTCGACTACTTCGCCCTGATCGATCCGCACGACTTCACCGAGGCGCCGGACGACTTCCAGGGCGAGGCGGTGCTGGCCGTCGCCGCGAAGGTGGGCTCGACCCGCCTGATCGACAACGTCCGCGTCATCGTCCGGTAGTACCGCCCGGTACCTCCGACAGCGGTTCCCCTAGGCATGCACTCACAGGAGGCGTGACCCGCAATGCTCCGCACCATGCTCAAGTCCAAGATCCACCGGGCCACCGTGACCCAGGCCGACCTGCACTACGTCGGCTCCGTCACGGTGGACGAGGACCTGCTCGACGCCGCCGACCTGCTCCCCGGCGAGCTGGTCCACATCGTCGACATCAACAACGGCGCCCGGCTGGAGACGTACACCATCGCCGGCCCGCGCGGCTCCGGCGTCATCGGCATCAACGGCGCCGCCGCCCGCCTGGTCCACCCCGGCGACCTCGTCATCCTGATCGCCTACGGGCAGATGGACACCGCCGAGGCCAAGGGCTACCTGCCCAAGGTCGTCTTCGTCGACGAGCACAACCGGATCACCGGCACCGGCGGGGACCCCGCCGAGGCCGGGGAGGGCACCGGACTGCTGCGCGGGGACGCGGCGTACCGTGGCGGCAGCGGCGCCGTCGACGCCGCCGCGCGCTAAGGAGCCACCACGTCATGTCCGCCGTCACGCACCGCCTCACCGCCCCCGCGCCGGGCTGGACCACCGACACCGATGTCGTCGTGGTCGGCTCCGGCGTGGCCGGGCTCACCGTCGCGCTCAACGTCCGCAAGGCCGGCCTGCGGGCCATCGTGGTCACCAAGGCGATGCTGGACGACGGCTCCACCCGCTGGGCCCAGGGCGGCATCGCGGCCGCCCTGGGCGAGGGGGACACCCCCGAGCAGCACCTGACCGACACCCTGGTGGCCGGCGTCGGCCTCTGCGACGAGGACGCCGTCCGCGCCCTGGTCACCGAGGGCCCGGACGCGGTCCGCCGGCTGATCGCGGTCGGCGCCGCCTTCGACCGGGGCGAGGACGGCGCGATCCTGCTCACCCGCGAGGGCGGCCACCACCGCAACCGGATCGCGCACGCCGGCGGCGACGCCACCGGCGCCGAGATATCCCGGGCCCTGGTCGACGCCGTCCGGCGGGACCCCGAGGTGGAGCTCATCGAGCACGCCCTCGTCCTCGACCTGCTCACCGACGCCGACGGGCACGCCGCCGGACTGACCCTGCACGTCATGGGCGAGGGCCGGCGGGACGGCGTCGGCGCCGTCCGGGCCCGCGCGGTGGTGCTCGCCACCGGCGGCATGGGCCAGGTCTTCTCGGCCACCACCAACCCGGCGGTCTCCACCGCCGACGGCGTGGCGCTCGCGCTGCGGGCCGGCGCCGAGGTCACCGACCTGGAGTTCGTCCAGTTCCACCCCACCGTGCTCTGGCTCGGCCCGGAGGCCGAGGGCCAGCAGCCGCTGATCTCCGAGGCGGTCCGCGGCGAGGGCGCCCACCTGGTCGACGCGGACGGTGTCCGGTTCATGGTCGGGCGGCACGAGCTGGCCGAGCTGGCACCGCGCGACATCGTCAGCAAGGGGATCACCAACCGGATGCTGCTCCAGGGCACCGACCACATGTACCTGGACGGGCGGCACTTCGGCGCCGAGATGTGGGAGCGCCGCTTCCCGACCATCCTGGCGTCCTGCCGCGCGCACGGCATCGACCCGGTCACCGAGCCGATCCCGATCGCGCCGGCCGCGCACTACGCCTCCGGCGGGGTGCGCACCGACGACCGGGGCCGCACCACCGTCTCCGGCCTGTACGCCTGCGGCGAGGTCGCCTGCACCGGTGTGCACGGCGCCAACCGGCTGGCCTCCAACTCGCTGCTGGAGGGCCTGGTCTTCGCCGAGCGGATCGCCGCCCACCGGGGGCTGCGCCACACCTACGCGGACTT
>NZ_BAAAKJ010000218.1:27668-32248 GCF_039527695.1 Kitasatospora putterlickiae | reverse complement strand
CGACCAGCCCGCGCCGGACTACCCGGACCACCCGGGCGAGGCCGCGGCGGGGCGGGACGGCGGCCGGGGCGGGCGTTCCTCGTCCAGGCTGCTGATCGGCGGCGTGGTGGCGGGCGGCGTGGCGGCGGCCATCCTGGTCGCGGTGCTGCTGAACGGCGACGACGAGACCGCCGGCACGGAGAAGAAGGCCGTCCC
Source organism: Kitasatospora putterlickiae (assembly GCF_039527695.1). Classification (NCBI taxonomy): domain Bacteria; kingdom Bacillati; phylum Actinomycetota; class Actinomycetes; order Kitasatosporales; family Streptomycetaceae; genus Kitasatospora; species Kitasatospora putterlickiae. The sequence continues at coordinate 32,053 of NZ_BAAAKJ010000218.1, read as the reverse complement.
GGCGGTCACCGGCACCGGCACCGGCGGAACGGCCGCCGCCCCCGTGCAGAGCGCCGGCCCGACGACCGCCTCGGTCGACCCGGCGGTCAAGGCCCAGGCCCAGGCGCTGTCCGACCTGCTCGGCACCGCCAACGACAGCCGGCAGGCCGTGATCAGCGCGGTCGCCTCGGTGCAGAAGTGCGACAAGCTGCCGGAGTCGCAGCAGGCGCTGACCGCCGCGGCCGGGCAGCGCCGGGAACTGCAGACCAAGCTGGCCGGGCTGAAGACCGACAAGCTGCCCAGTGGCCCGCAGCTGGTGGAGCAGCTGAACGCGGCGTGGACGGCCTCGGCGACCGCCGACGACGAGTACGCGGCCTGGGCCGGGGACGCCCAGGGCGGCTGCGACCCGAAGAAGAACGACAACCAGCACTACAAGAACGCCGTCGCCGCGAGCGGCACCGCGACCACCGCGAAGAAGCAGGCGGCCGGGCTCTGGAACACCGTCGCCGGCCAGACCGGCCTGCCGACCCGCACCGACGGCGACCTCTGATCCTCCGCCGGTCCTCCGCCGAGCCGTCATCCGGCGGCGCGGGGCACGGCGAAGGGCCCGACCGGTACGGCCGGGCCCTTCCGGGGACCGCGGGGCGGGGCGGGGCGACGGCTCAGGCCGGCGGCTTGCCCCCGGTGAGCACCCAGCGCACGTCCACGAAGCCCGGCCGCTGCAGGGTGAGCTGCCCGGTCCTCACCTCCTGGAAGGTGACCCAGGTGTTCACCAGCCGGGGCGACTCGCTGCTCGGCAGCATGTTGGTGGTCGCCCAGTTCAGCGGCGGGGTGAGCCCGACGTCGATCTGCTCGCCGCCGTCCAGCAGCGCGGTGATCGTCTTGGCGCTGATCTGGCGCCCGGACGCGGCCAGCCGGTCGGCGACCTGGCGGAACACCTCGAAGGCCACCCAGGTGGTCTGCACCCCGGGGTCGGCGGCGTCGATGGGCCGGCCGGCCATGTTGGCGCGGATCACCCCGCGCAGGCCGTCCCAGGCCTTGGCGGACTCCGGCGGGTACCAGCCGGTCACGAAGGCGCCGGCGAGCGGGCCGGCGTCGCCGCCGGTGGAGTCGACCACCGACTGCTGCACGCTGCCGATCACCGAGGCGTACCGGGTGTTCTTGGCCCCGGTCCGGCGGAAGGCGTCGAGCAGGTTGCCGGTCGGCTCGGCACCCAGTGCGCTGGTGACGCAGTTGCCCGGCTGGTCGCCGCCGATCGCCTTGCGGGCCACCGGCGTGTAGTCGTTGGACTTCTCCGGAGCCTTGACGTCCTGCAGCTTGATCCCGGCCGGCTTGAGCGCGTTGCCCAGGTAGCCGAGCAGGCTGTCGCCGGCCGGGGTGTCCGGGCGGATCAGCGAGACCGCCTTGCAGCCGGCCTCCACCAGTTGCCGGCCGCTGCCGCCGACCAGGGCGGGCAGGCCGCCGCCGACCGGGTAGGACAGCGGGCTGCTGAACTCCAGCTGGGACAGGCCGTAGCCGCCGATCAGCGGGATCCCGGCCCGCTCCAGGACGGGCATGAAGTCGTCGCCGTACTGGCTGAAGGAGCCGAGCACCGCGACCGCCTTGGCGTCCACCGCCTGCTGCGCGCAGGCCTTGGCACCGTCGGCGGTGTTGTGCTCGTTGCAGGTGATCACCCGCAGCCGGCGGCCGTGCAGGCCGCCCTTGACGTTGATGTCCCGGCCGATGGCCTCGGCCAGGTCGGTCATCCCGGGGCGGTCGGCCGAGCCGGTGCCGGACGGCGCCCAGGTCATCACGGTGAGGTCGCCGCTGCCAGTGGCGGCATCGGCCGGTCCGCCGCACGCGGAGGCCGAGAAGAGGGTTGGGAGCAACGCGGCGGCGGTCGCCGCGGCGGCGAGCGGGCGCCGGCGGCGCCGTCCCGCGATCGGGTGCATGGCCTGGGACGAGCCCCTACGGCTGGTCATCGGTCTTCCCTCCCTGGGCGCTGTGCTGCGCACCGGTTCCAGCCAATCCCCGCAGCCGCAAGCCGAGAGGGCCGTCCAGCCAACGGATGGCAAACGGGGAGGGAAATCCAAGGGGGGACGCGTGTAGATCAGGAGTGGAGTACGAACGGTGGGGGAACGTACGATCGTTCCCCATGTCCGCCAGCACAGAATCTTCGTATCGGTCTGCCCGAAACCCTTCTCGTCCGGGCCACCGCTCCAGCACGATGGGCGGCATGCCGCTCAACGACCTGCCCTGGTGGCGCTGGCGGGCCCGGCTCCGCTCGGCGCTGCACATGCTCTCCGACCCCGGGTTCCAGCGCGACGCCTGGCTGGCCGGCCGCGCGGGGTACGGCGACGTCACCGACGCCGTCTACCGCCTGGTCGAGGACACCTGGCTGGACCGCTGGTCGGCCGAGAAGTACGTCGGCACGATCTTCCGGGACTCCGCCGAGGCCACCCTGGTGGACGTCGCGGTGCTGCGGGTGGTGCGGATCCTGCACGAGGTCGGCGCGGACGCCCCGGCCTCCGCGTACCTGGAGCACCACGGCTGGCCGGAGGCGGTCCGGGCGGCCCGCGAGGCGCACGTCAAGCTGGCCGTCAACGACGGCGAGGACCCGGACGTCCCGCCGCGCTCGCTGGACGTGCTGCGGATCCTGACCCAGGTCTGAGGGGGGCGCGACCCGCTCCGGGGCGGCCCGTCCCGCACTGCGGGCAGCCCGGTGGGGGGCGTCCCGGAGTGTGACACGCTGGAGCATTCACACCAGCACGAGCTCAGGACGGGATACCCCCACCGTGGAACAGCAGCCGGCCAGCGCCCAGTACGTCCTCACGCTGTCCTGCCCCGACAAGCAGGGCATCGTCCACGCGGTCTCCAGCTACCTCTTCATGACCGGGTGCAACATCATCGACAGCCAGCAGTTCGGTGACGGGGACAGCGGTCTGTTCTTCATGCGGGTGCACTTCTCCGTCGCCGAGCCGGTGACCGTCGACAAGCTGCGGGCGAGCTTCGCCGCGATCGGCGCCTCGTTCGGGATGGACTGGCAGATCCACCCGAGCGACGAGAAGCTCCGGGTCGTCCTCATGGTCAGCAGGTTCGGGCACTGCCTGAACGACCTGCTGTTCCGCACCCGGATCGGCGCGCTGCCGGTGGAGATCGCCGCGGTGGTCTCCAACCACACCGACTTCCGCGACCTCACCGAGGGCTACGGCATCCCGTTCCGCCACATCCCGGTGACCAGGGAGAACAAGGCCGAGGCGGAGCAGGAGCTGCTGGACCTGGTCGCGAAGGAGAACGTCGAGCTGGTCGTGCTGGCCCGCTACATGCAGGTGCTGTCGGACCAGCTGTGCACCGCGCTCTCCGGCAAGGTGATCAACATCCACCACTCCTTCCTGCCGAGCTTCAAGGGCGCCAAGCCGTACCACCAGGCGCACGCCCGGGGCGTGAAGCTGATCGGCGCCACCGCGCACTACGTCACCGCCGACCTCGACGAGGGCCCGATCATCGAGCAGGAGGTGGCCCGGGTGACCCACGACGTCACCCCGGACCAGCTGGTCGCGCTCGGCCGGGACGTCGAGTGCCAGGCGCTGGCCCGCGCGGTGAAGTGGCACAGCGAGCACCGGGTGCTGCTGAACGGCACCCGGACGGTGGTCTTCGCCTGACCGGTGAGCCGCTGCGGGCGGCCGCGAGCGGGCTGAGGGCGGGCTACGGGCGGGAGAGCAGCGGCGTCGCGCGCAGCACCTCGCGGATCGCGGCCCGGTCGCCGTGCTCGCCGACCGGCAGCCGGTCCGGGTCCCGGTGCGCCGCGGCCAGCTGGCAGAACTCCAGTCCGTCCAGCACCATCGCGGCCACCGGCTCGCCGACCGGCGGGCCCGCGTCCGGGCCGTCCAGCGGTATCAGCCACTCGCCGGACGCCGGGCCGTCGATCACCAGCCGGATCCGGCGGCCGGCCCGGCCCCCGTCCGCGCGTCCGGGTGCGCCGACCGGCGCCCCGGTGAGCTCGGGGTGGGCCGCCCGCTGTCCGGCCAGCGCCAGCGGCAGCATCCGGACGGCCAGGTCGATCATCTGCCGGAGGTGCTGCGGGGCCGGCGGGTCGTAGGGGTAGGCGACCGCGCGGGCGACGTCCTCCCCGTGCACGTAGCACTCGAAGGCCCGGTCGACGAAGGCGTCCCGGAGCGGGACGGTCGCGAAGCCGAAGTCCACCGGGGTGCTGCCCTGCGGGGCGAGCGCGGCCGAGCGGACCAGTTCGTGGCAGTGCCGGCGCCACCGGGCGCGGATCCGCTGCGGCGGCTGGCCGGCCTGCTCGGCGGTGAGCCGGGCGGTGCGGTCGGTGATGATCCGGGTCCAGCGCCGGCCGGCCTGCGGCGGTACCCGGGGGACCGGCGGCAGGACGGCCTCCTGCGGCGGGACCCGGCGCTCGGCGGGCG
>NZ_BAAAKJ010000218.1:17794-27658 GCF_039527695.1 Kitasatospora putterlickiae | reverse complement strand
GTGCCGACGGGAGCCGTGCCGTCGGGGCCGGGGCCGGCCGGGACGGGGTCGGGCAGACCGAGGGCGACGGCCAGGTAGCCGTCCACCGCGGCGAGGTGGCAGAGCACCTCGGCCGGGCGCAGGTACTCGGTGCCGCCGTGCCAGGGCAGTTCGGCGACCTCCTGCCACTCCTCCGGGCCGAGGTCGCGCAGCAGGGCGTCGAGCTTGGCGGTCTCGGCGGTGTACGGCACGCCCCAGGCGGGGACCGGGAGGTCGGCCGGGCGGCGGGTCAGGCACCAGTCGAGCACCTGCTGGCGCAGCGCGGCGGGCTGGTCCAGCGGCTCCTCGACGGAGAGCCAGCCGGCCGCCTCGCGCAGCCGCTCGGCCTCCTCGGCGCACGGCGGGCAGTCGGCGAGGTGGGTTTCGAGTCCGGCGGCCTCGCGGGACGGGACGGCGCCGAGCGCCCAGGCACCGAGCAGCGAGCGCAGGGCCTCGTGCTGCTCGTCGGTGATCGTCACGTCCCCCCGCCCTCCTTCCACCGCTCGCCGTCCTGTGTCCCCTCGGCCCGCTCCGGGTCCGGCCGTTCCGGTTCCGCCGGGGCGGGGCCGCGGTGCCGGGCGCGCTCCTGCTCCAGCTCGGTGGCGAGCAGCTCCAGGCCGAGCCGCATCCGCTGTTTGGCGGCCTGTTCGCTGATCCCCAGCCGGCGGGCCGTCTCCTGGTAGGTGCGGCCGTCGTAGTAGGACTCGGCGATGGTCTCACGCAGGGGTTGCGGCAGGGCGGCGACCACGTACTGGACGCGCGCGGCGGTGGCCACCGCGCGGATCTCGTCCTCCGTGTCGCCGGCGTAGCCCGCCTCCTCGGCGCGGCGGGACCGCAGCCGGTCGACGGCGCGGCGGTGGGTCAGCGCGCCGAGCCAGGCGCGCAGCGAGCCGCGGGCCGGGTCGAAGGCCTCGGGGTGCTCCCAGACGTGGGCGAATATCTCCCGGGTGAGTTGCGCCGCGGCGGTCTGGTCGGCCAGTATCCGGCCCGCCAATCCGTGGACCATCGGGGCGAGTTGGTCGTACAGCTCGCCGAGGGCGGTCTCCTCGCCGCGGGCCAGGCGCCGCTGCAGCTGCTCGTCCCGGCGCGGGGCGCCGTCGGTGGTGGCCACCGGTCACCACCCTCCTGCCGGACCGACCGCTGACGCGTCCACGGTATCCCGCGCGGTTCGGACGGCGGGTGGATTCGGTGAAGAACAGGAGGCCGGGGCTTCGGATCGTCAGATCGTGGGATCCGCAGCCGATCCCGCGGTTGCGCTGTTCGAAGGCGGCTGGACATATGTCGCACGGGTGGTTCGCGAGTGGCGGGTGCGGTGCGGGAGGCGGACGGCGGTAGGTTCGCCTCTGCGTCGCGGGCAGGTCGGCCCGGGGCCGGACGATCGCCGGTCCGGGGCTCGCCAGAGTGAACGGGACAGTATGCCCTGTCCTGTCCCCCGATCGCTGGAATATGCCCGAAGCGCTTGCTGCGGTCCGCCCGCCGACTCATCCTGAGGCGTATTCGTGTCGCGGCCGGTGCGCGACGGACGAGGTGGCGCGGGTGCGCCGACGGGTGCGACGTGCGGTCACCCGTCGGGCCGCGACCCGACGGACGGCGGGCCGGGTGCGTGCCCGGGCCGGCCGGGCGACCAGGGCACGGCCGAGACGGTGGCCGAACTGCGAGTGCGGGTGGTGGAGCGGTGCAGGTTCTTCAGGTACAGCTTGCGGTGCGGGCGGACCCCGCCGAAGTCGGCCGGGCCCGCCGGTGGGTCCGTTCGCGGCTGCTCAACCACGGGGTGGACCCGGACGCGCCGATCGCTGAGACGGTGGTGCTGGTGGTCTCCGAGCTGGTCACCAACGCCGTGGTGCACACCGGCTGTCCGGCCGTGCTGCGGCTCTGCTTCCCGCTGGGCGACCTGCCGGGCGCGGGGCCGGACGCCTCCCCGGACGGCGCCGGGCACGGCGGGGTGCGCGAGGCCGTGGCGGTCGGCCCGCTGCGGGTCGAGGTCGCCGACGCCAGCCAGGTCGCCCCCGCCCCCCGGCACGCCGGCGCGGACGTCGACGCCACCAACGGGCGCGGCCTGGAGCTGGTCGAACTGCTCTGCGACCGCTGGGGCTGGTACCCCGACGGCACGGGCAAGCGGGTCTGGTGCGAGATCAGCCCGGACGCCCGCCCGGCCGATCCGCTCGCCGCCGTCGACTGGGTGGCGCTGGCGCAGCCCTGACGGGCGCACGGCTCACGAACGCTGGTACCCCTGAGGCCATTGAGGCCCCTGACGTCCCCGCTGATCGCCGGGCCGAAAGCTGACGCAACCATTCCGAATTTCGGACAAACCATTGACGTGACGTATCCGACTGATCACGCTTGGGTGCAGCGCTCCGTCGCGAGGGGACGCCGAGGGAACACCCGAACGCCGCTGCGGTGCTGCTGTCCAGGGGGACCACGTCAGCAGGGGGGCCGTGGAACGGTCGTGCGCTGGCTCCTCGGCGAGTGCGGAGGGCGTGGCACGGGTTCAGGGCCCGTGCGCCGAGGTTGGATGGTGGCCGGCCGTGCCGTGCTCGGGGTGCGCGCGGCCCGCCGCCATCCGATCCGCCCGCCGTGGACGATCCTTTTCGGCCACCCGGCCCGGCCCGTCCGGACCGGGCGTCCGGTCGGCCGGTTCCCGCCACCGGTTGGCCCGATTCCGGCGGAAGTCGGCAGTCCCGCCCCTCGTCGTCGGTCCGTGCCGTCGGGAGACTCGGCGGGTGAACGAGACCGAAGCCCCCACCGGACCCCCGGCCCCCACCGGCGCGCTCCCCGCGCCCGCCCGCGCGCCCCGGGTGCACTACGCCTGGGTGGTGGCCGGCGTCTCGCTGCTGGTGCTGCTCGGATCGGCCGGATTCCGCTCCACGCCCAGTCTGATGATGGACGCCCTGCACATCGAGTTCGGCTGGTCGATGGGCACGATATCCAGCGCCAGTTCGGTCAACCTCACCCTCTACGGCCTCACCGCGCCGTTCGCCGCCGCCCTGATGGACCGTTTCGGCGTGCGGCTGGTGGTGGTCTGCGCGCTGCTGACGATCTCGGTCGGCGCCGGCCTCACCATGCTGATGCGCGAGCCCTGGCAACTGGTGCTCTGCTGGGGCGTGCTGGTCGGCCTCGGCAGCGGCTCGATGGCCGGCGCGTTCGCCACCACGATCACCGGGCGCTGGTTCCGGGCCCGGCAGGGGCTGGTCACCGGGGTGCTGACGGCCGCCGGCGCGGCGGGCAACCTGGTCTTCCTGCCGCTCGGCGCCTGGCTGGTCGAGCAGCACGGCTGGCGCTCGGCGGTCGTGGTGGTCTCGCTTGCGGCCAGCGCGGTGGCCGTCCCGGTGCTGCTGCTGATGCGCGAGCGGCCCGCCGAGCTGGGCCTGCTCCCGTACGGCGCCACCGAGCCGCCGCCCGCCCCGGCCGTCGGCGAGCGGGTGCTGGTCCGCTCGCTGCGGGTGCTCCGGGAGGCCGCCCGCGCCCGGGCGTTCTGGCTGCTGGCCGGCTCCTTCGCGATCTGCGGCGCGACCACCGCCGGGCTGGTCGGCACCCACTTCATCCCGGCCGCCCACGACCACGGCCTGCCGGTCACCACGGCGGCGGGCCTGCTCGCGCTGATCGGCGTCTTCGACGTGATCGGCACCGTCGCGAGCGGCTGGTTCACCGACCGCTTCGACGCCGGTCGGCTGCTGATCGTCTACTACGGGCTGCGCGGGCTCTCGCTGCTGTTGCTGCCGCAGCTGTTCGCGGGCTCGCTGGAGCCGCCGATCCTGGCGTTCGTCATCTTCTACGGGCTGGACTGGGTGGCCACCGTGCCGCCGACGGTCGCGCTCTGCCGCCGCCACTTCGGCGAGGACGCGCCGATCGTCTTCGGCTGGGCGCTGGCCTGCCACCAGATCGGCGCCGCCGTGGTGGCCGGCCTGGCCGGCTTCGCCCGGGACGCGCTCGGCGACTACGACCTCACCTGGTACGCGGCCGGCGGGCTCTGCGCGGTCGCGGTGCTGCTCTGCCTGGCGCTGCGGACCGGAACTCCGGAGCGGACCGCCCCCGCGCCGTCGTGACGGGGCCGCTGTCGTAAGGGGCGACTAGGCTTCGGGACCATGACACTGAGCTTCACCCTCGACCCGGAACCCGGCCCCGCGCTGCTCGACGAGATCACCCGCCTGTGGACGGCGGCCAGCAACGCCGGCGGGGCCGTCGGCTTCGTCCACCAGGTGACCGAGGAGGAGGTCAGGGCCGCCGGGGAGCGGCAGTTCGCCGGGATAGCGCCCGCCGGGCCGGACCGGCTGCTGATCGCCCGGGAGGCCGGGACGGGGAGGCTGGCCGCGCTGCTGGTCCTTGAGTCGATGCGGTTCGGGCCGATGGACCACTGGCGGCTGGTCGTCAAGGTGATGGTCCACCCCGAGCTCCAGGGGCGCGGCTACGGCGCGGCCCTGCTGGCCGAAGCCGAGCGGATCGCCCGCGCGTGGGGCCTGGACGGGCTGAAGCTCCAGGTGCGGGGCGGGCTCGGGCTGGAGTCGTTCTACGCCCGCAGCGGCTACGTCGAGGTCGGACGGGTTCCCGCCACCATCCGGGTCGCGCCCGGCGACGACCGCGACGACGTCATCATGTGGCTCGACCTGCGCTGATCGCGGAGGTGCCGGGCGGTGAGCGGCGGGACCCGTTCCCCGCCGGGTGCGTCGGGCATGCTTCACTGGGAGACCGGCCCGGTTCCCAGCGCAGTGAAGGATGTGTCCCCGGTGGGCAGCAATGTGAGCAAGAAGTCGCACGCCACGCTCCGGTACACCTCGATGCGGGTCTCGGTCTTCCTCGGCTGCCTGCTGGTCGCGCTGCTGCTCGGGCACTTCCAGGTCATCCCGGTCTCCGGCGAGGCGGGCACGGTCTTCCTCTTCCTGCTGGCCGCGGTCGCCTCGGCCCCGCTCAGCTACGTCCTGCTGAGCCGCCAGCGCGACGAGATGTCGGCCGAGATCTCCGGCAGGGTGGACGGCATCCGTTCCCGGACCGCCTCCAAGTTCGCCGCGCAGAACGCCGAGGAGGACGCCGCGGACGACGCCGCCCGCGCCGCGGCCGCCACGACCGGTCCCGCCGCCCCGACCCCGCAGAACTGACCCGCGCCGCCGTGCCGGAGAACGCCGCACCGGGCAGCGCCGGGTCCGAGGGGGCCGCACCCGGCGACGCCGCCTCCCGGGAACGGCCCGCGGCCGGGACCTGGCCGGCCCCGGTCCGCCGTCCCACCGGCCGGGACGTCGCCCGGCTCGCCGGGGTCTCGCAGGCCACCGTCTCGCTGGTGTTCTCCGGCTCCGAGGCCGGCCGCCGGGTCTCCGACGCCACCCGCGAGCGGGTCCGGGAGGCCGCCCGCGGCCTCGGCTACCGCCCCCAGGCGGCCGGCCGGCAGCTGCGGCTGGGCCGCAGCGGCATGATCCTGCTGGCCGTGCCCAACATCCTCGGCCCGTTCTTCGGCCGGGTCCTGGAGGGCGTGCACGAGGAGGCCGGCAAGCACGGCCTGGCCGTGGTGGTCAGCTCCGGCTGGGGGAGCGCCACGCTCGCCGAGGCCGCCACCACCAGCCGCTTCGACGGCCTGCTGATCTGTTCCCCGGACGACAGCCAGCTCGGCGAGCTGCCCGCCGACACCCCCGTGGTCTTCCTGGACGCCGACCCGGGCACCGACCGGGCCCGGCCGACCATCGAACTGGACGTGGCCGGCGGCATGCGGGCCGCCGTCGAACACCTCGCCGGGCTCGGCCACCGCCGGATCGGCCGGCTGCGCTCCACCCACGCCGCGTACACCTTCCGGGTCCGCCAGGCCGCCTTCGAGGAGACGGTCCGGGCGCTCGGCCTGGACGTGGTCGAACTCGGCGTCAGCCTGAACGAGGGCCAGCCGGCCGCGCGCGAGGCGGCCCACCGGCTGCTCGCCCGCCCGGACCGGCCGCACGCCGTGATCTGCGACGACGACGTGGTCGCCTCCGGCGTCTACCAGGCCGCCGCCGAGCGCGGGCTGCGGGTGCCCGCCGACCTCTCGGTGATCGGCATCGACAACGTCCCGGTCGCCGCGCTGCTCGCCCCGCCGCTGACCACCGTCGACCTGCCCGGCGAGGAGCTGGGCCGGGCCGGGGTGGCGGCGCTCGCCGGGCTGCTCCGGGGCGAGGCCGTGGCGCCGGTGCCGCCGCTGGCCACCGCGCTGGTGCGGCGCTCCTCCACGACGCGGGTCACCCGGAGTCCGTCCGGGTGAGCCCGTTCCGCCGTCCGAGCTGGCCGGGCGGGTGAAAGTCCGTCATACCGCCTCGCGGCGCGGCCTCGGGCGGATAAGCCGACGATGAGATTCCGCCTATGCGGACGTCAAGACCCAGACCCCCACGGCCCTCCCGCCCCTCCCGCCTGCCGCGCCTGGCCGCCGCGCTCGGCCTGATCGGCGGCACCCTGCTCACCGGCACCCTGACCGCCCCGCCCGCCGAGGCCGCCGTCACCTTCACCAAGACGGTGGACAAGCCCAGCGTGGGGCCCGGCGAGAACGTCACCTTCACCCTGCGGTACACCTGCTCGGTGAGCGACTGCGTCAACGGGCAGATCACCGACGTGCTCCCGGCCGACATGGAGTTCATCGGCTGGACCCCGGACGCCTCCACGGTCGACGTCCCCAACTCCACCGTCCCACCCGTGGGTTCCATGGGCGGCACCCTCACCGCCAAGCTGCAGACCCTCTCCCCGGGCACCACCGCCACCATCAACGTGGTGATGCGGTACCCCAACTTCTCCACCCCCAACGGCACCCAGGACACCAACGCGGCCACCCTCACGGCGGACGGCGAGCCGCCGCAGACCGGTAGCGCCACCACCACCGCCGTGGTCCAGCCCGACTACACCACCACCAAGGGCGTGCAGACCAGCAGCCAGGACGGCCGCTCGGTCACCTACCAGTTCAGCGCCTGCTCCGCCGCCAACGTGCCCAACGTCGACCTGGACAGCAGCCGGCTGGTCGACACCCTGCCACCCGGCGCCGTGGTCGACACCAGCCGCTCGCCCGGCTGGGTCAACGACCCGGCCGGCTCCACCACCTGGGTCTACGACATCGGCGCCTTCGTGTCCGGCAACGGGCAGGCCGGCTGCCGGATCCCCGGCGTCCTGGTGGTCGGCTACCCGGACCCGACCTTCCCCAGCGGCACCACGTCGACCAACACGGTGACGCTCCAGGGCGACCCGCTCGGCCCCGAGCCGCGGCGCGACCTGGACACCGACACCGCCGAGACGCCGACCTTCCAGCCGCCGGTCACCGGTGTGCAGATCGGCGCCTCCAAGGTGTGGCAGGAGGACACCGTCTCCGGCGACCTCACCACGCTGAGCATGCGGGTCTCCAACAACGCCGACCCGGTCGGCAGCCTGGTGATGACCGACCCCGGCGCCGGTACCACCGCCGACCTGTACAACTGGCTGATCCCGCAGTCCATCCAGCTGGAGGCGTGGAACCCCACCTCGATCACCCTGGCGCTGGAGTACCGGCTCGACGGCGACCCCACCTGGCGGACCTTCACCCCCGGCCAGCCGCTGAACGGTTCGACCACCCGCCGGATCACCTTCGCCGAGGGCGCGGGGGACCCTGCCAACGACGTGCTGGGCATCCCGGCCGGCCGCCACCTGGACGGCCTGCGGTTCAGCTGGAGCGGCCCGATCCCCGGCGGCTGGAGCCCCGGCAACGCCGTCCAGCTGCTCGCCCAGGTGATCACCCCCGGCCACGACGGCCGCACCGCGCCGGCGCCGCTGCACAACTGCCTCGACGCGGTCGGCACCAGCGCCGCCGGTGACACCGCCGCCGCCGGCGACTGCGCCGACAGCACCGTCACCGCCGCCACCAACCTGGGCGCCGCCAAGGAGACCGTCTCCGGCGCGGTGCTCTCCCCGGGCGGCGTCGCCACCTTCCGGGTCACCCCGTACAACCGCACCGGCCGCACCCTCGACCAGCCGCTCGTCCTCTACGACCTGCTGCCGCCGGGCATGGTCTACGTCGACGGCAGCGCCCGCCGGGACCCGTCCTACCCCGACTCGATGGCCCCGCAGTCGGTCACCGTGCTCCCCGGCCCCGACGGCCGCCAGCTGCTCAAGATGACCTGGCCGGCCGGCGCGCCCGACATGATGTACCTGAACGACCACCTGGCGTACCGCACCCTGATCGACGTCCAGGTGGCCGGCAGCGCCCGGCCCGGCACGCTCACCAACGACGTGTTCGTCACCGCCGACGGCGCCGGACCCCCGGTGTCCTGCTTCTTCTTCGGCAGCGACAGCGGGGAGCCGGACGCCCAGGACATCGACAAGGACGGCGACACCACCGAGACCATGTGCCGCGCCTCCTCGCTGGTCGAGGTGCAGGTCCCGGCCGTGCTGCGGTCCTACAAGGAGGTCAGGGGCGACCTCGACCCGGACTACGCCACCACCGGAACCACCCGGCCCGGCGGCGGCATCTCCTACCGGATGACCGTCCGCAACGACTCCGTCGACCCGGTCACCGAGTTCCTCGCGTACGACAAGCTGCCCACCCCGGGCGACTCCTACGTGCTGCGGCCGGACGTCCCGCGCAACTCCGCCTGGACGCCCTCGCTGGTCGAGCCGCTGACCTCCAGCGACCCGACCGTGGTGATCGAGTACACCACCTCGCCGGACCCCTGCCTGCCCGGCGAGTTCGCCGTGCCCGGCCCGTGCGACGCCGGCGCGGTGTGGAGCACCGCGTTCCCCGGCCCGGGCACCGCGACCTGGTTCCGGGTGCACCGCCCCGGCACGCTCGCGCCCGGGGAGTCGTTCACGCTGACCTGGCCGATGGTCGCCTCGTTCGACGCGGGCCCGGACGAGTTCGCCTGGAACAGCTTCAGCTACACCGCCACCGACGCCTCCGGCAATCCGCTGCTGCCCGCCGAGCCGGCCAAGGTCGGCGTGGGCATCGAGCAGGCCGCGCCGCCGGCCAACACGCTCGGCGACTTCGTCTGGAGCGACGTCAACAAGGACGGCGTGCAGCAGCCCGGCGAGCCCGGGGTGCCCGGGGTCCGGGTCGAACTGCTGGACGGCGAGGGCCGGGTGGTCCGGGACAAGGACGGCAACCCGGTCTCGACGGTGACCGACGCGAACGGGCACTACCTGTTCGAGCGGCTGCCGGACGGGGTGTACGCGGTGCGGTTCGACCTCACCACGCTGCCGGAGGGTGCCACCGTGACCCTGCGGGCGGCCGGGTCGGACCGGTCGCTGGACTCGGACGCCGATCCGGCGACCGGGGTGACGCAGACCGTCACGCTGGCCGGCGGGGTGGCGGACCTGGGGCTGGACATGGGGCTGGTGCTGCCGACGGTGAGCCCTTCGCCGTCGCCTTCGCCTTCGCCTTCCCCGTCGCCGTCCCCATCCCCATCCCCGTCGCCGACGGTGAGCCCCTCGCCGTCCCCGTCGCCGACGGTCTCCCCGTCGCCCACGCCGTCGCCGACCGTGACGCCGTCCCCGTCCCCGTCCCCGTCGCCCACGGTCACGCCGACCCCGACCCTGACCCCCACCCCGTCGCCCACGGCGACCCCGACCCTGACCCCCACCCCGTCGCCCACGGCGACCCCGACCCCGTCGCCCACCGTGACGCCGACCGCGACCCCGTCGCCGAGCCACTCGCACACGCCGTCGCACCACCCGTCGACGCACCACCCGGAGCCGACCCACTCGCCGGGCCACGGCGGTGAGCTGCCGGGGACCGGTGCCGGGCTGGGCAGGCTGCTCGGTCTGATCGCCGCCGCGACGCTCGGGGTGGGCCTGCTGCTCGCCCTGATCGCCTGGGGAGGCCGAGGCCGCCACAGCTGAATGAAGGGATGAGGACGTGATCGCGCCCGTCGGCCGGAGCACCCGGTC
>NZ_BAAAKJ010000218.1:13185-17757 GCF_039527695.1 Kitasatospora putterlickiae | reverse complement strand
CGCGGCGGCCGGCCGGAACCACCGGCGGGCGCCGAACAGCAGCAGCCCGCCGAGGGCGATCCCGCCCGCCGCGCACAGCGCCACCGGACGCAGCGAGCCCTCGGCGAGGCGGCCGGAGACGGCGTAGCCGAGCGAGTTGCCGGTCGCGAAGAGGGTGACCAGCCAGGCGAACGCCTCGGTCACGGTGCCGGTCGGGGCCAGCTCGGCGACCAGCACGAACGCCGCCGCCAGCAGCGGGGCCAGCCCGATCCCGGACAGGAAGGCGAGTCCGGCCATCGCGGCCGGCCCGGGCAGCAGCACCAGCGGCAGGTAGCTGACGGCCATGCCGAGTGCCATCAGCCAGGTGCGGGTGGCCGTCGAGCTGCGCCACGACACCGCGCCGTAGGCGAGCGCGCCGAGCAGTCCGCCGAGCGCCGCCAGCGCCAGCAGGGTGCCCGCGCCGCCGGGCAGGCCGTCCGCCGCGTGGGCCTCGGCGTAGGCGATGAACAGCACGTTCTGCGCGCCGACCGCCCAGCCGGCGCCGGCCAGGCCGATCAGCAGCAGGACCAGGCCGGGGGAGCGGAGCGGTCCGAGCAGGCCCGCCGAGTGCGCGCGCGGCGGGGCCTGCCAGGCCCGGGCCGGTGCGGCGGTGGCGACGACGAGCGCCCCGATCAGGCCCAGCGCCGCCGCGACCCAGAGCGCGGCGACCGCGCTCACCGCGCCCGCGATGCCGGCCACCGCGAGCGGGCCGGCGACGTAGAGGATCTGCTGGGAGGCGGAGTCGAAGGCGTACGCGGTGTCGAGCCGCTCCTCCTCGACGACGTCCGGCCAGAGCGAGCGCAGGCAGGGTTCGAGCGGGGGCATGGCCAGTCCGGCGATCGCGGCGCCGAGCGGGGCGGCCAGCGCCGAGCCGGGGGCCGTCGCCAGCAGGGCGTACCCGCCGCCGGCGATCACCGCGGAGACCACCAGCACCCGGGGCTGCCCGGTGCGGTCCACGATCCGGCCGAGCACCGGTCCGCCGATGGCCGCCGCGATCGCGTACGCGGCGGTGGCCAGGCCGATCCGGCTGAACGGCGCGTGGACCTCGCGCAGCGCGAGGGCGATCACCAGGGCGGTCATGCCGGCCGGGAGGCGGCCGAGCAGGGTGCCGAAGAGGAGGCGGCCGACGTGCGGGGCGCGGAGCAGGGCGAGGTAGCCCATGGGCGGGGGTCTCCGGTCTGGGCGGGGGAGCGGTCGGGGGGATGGCACCAAGTTATACGTATAACTGTTGACCGGTCAATCGGATCGCATCCGGAACTCAAACAAGTACTTTGAAGATCTCAAAGCTTTACTGCTAATGTGTCGGCCGTGACCACCTCAGACGCACGTTCGCCGCTCGGCCCGGGCCCGTCGCCCGCCGCCGTCCGCGCGTGCTGTCTGTCCGGTGCTGTGGACAGCCCGCGCCGTTGTCGCGCCATGAGCTGTATTCCGGCGGCACGCCCCTGACCGGGGCCGGTCCTCTCCCCGTCCGGCCGCGCGCCGTGCCGCCTTCGCCACCCCCCACCGCCAGCAACGCCTCCCCCGGAGCCGCACCGTCATGTCCACAGCGCCCGAGGCGACCTCGTCGCCGTCCGTGCTCACCAGAATCCGCAAGACCCCCTTCTGGGTCCAGATCATCGCCGGCCTGGTGCTCGGCATCGGCCTCGGCTACCTGGCCCGCGCGGCCGACATCTCCTGGCTGGCCACCACGCTGGAGACGATCGGCAAGATCTTCGTCCAGCTGCTGAAGCTCGCCGTCCCGCCGCTGGTGTTCACCGCGATCCTGGTGAGCGTGGCGAACCTGCGGAACGTCACCAACGCGGCCCGGCTGGCCGTCCGCACCCTGCTCTGGTTCGCGATCACCTCGCTGATCGCGGTGGCCATCGGCCTCGGCCTCGGCCTGCTGACCAACCCGGGCGAGGGCACCAACCTCAAGACCGAGGGCCTCAAGCCGCCGAAGTCCACCGGCAGCTGGATCGACTTCCTGACCGGGATCTTCCCGACCAACATCGTCACCGCCTTCAGCGAGGTCGAGGTCCTGCAGATCGTCTTCCTGGCGATCGTGGCCGGCGCCGCCGTGATCAAGCTCGGCCCGAAGGCCGAGCCGGTCCTCAAGCTCAGCGAGTCGGTGCTGGAACTGGTCCAGACCGCCCTCTGGTGGGTCATCCGGCTCTCGCCGCTCGGCACCCTCGGCCTCATCGGCAAGTCCGTCGCCAAGTACGGCTGGGACCTGCTGGAGCCGTTCGCGACGCTGACCGTCGACGTCTACGTCGGTTGCGCGCTGGTGATGTTCGGCGTCTACTCGCTGCTGCTGAAGTTCGCCGCCGGCCTCAACCCGGTCAACTTCTTCAAGGGCGCCTGGCCCGCGATCCAGCTGGCCTTCGTCTCGCGCTCCTCGGTCGGCACCCTGCCGGTCACCCGCCGGGTCACCGAGCGCCTCGGCGTCCCGGGCGAGTACGCCTCGTTCGCCGTTCCGTTCGGCGCCACCACCAAGATGGACGGCTGCGCCGCGATCTACCCCTCGCTGGCCGCGATCTTCGTCGCCCAGGTGTACGGCATCGACCTCGGCATCAGGGACTACCTGCTGATCGCCTTCGTCTCGGTGATCGGCTCGGCGGCCACCGCGGGCCTCACCGGTGCGATCGTCATGCTGACGCTGACCCTCTCCACCCTGGGTCTGCCGCTGGAGGGTGTCGGCCTGCTGCTGGCCATCGACCCGATCCTCGACATGATGCGCACCGCGACCAACGTCGCCGGCCAGGCCCTGGTGCCGATCGTGGTCGCGGCCCGGGAGAAGACCCTCGACCTGGTCGCCTACAACAACCCGACCGGTGACCTCTACGACGAGGGCCAGGCCGTGATCCCGCCCCAGGGCAAGGGCTCGAAGCAGGCCCCCGCGACGGCCTGACGCCCCTTCGGAACGGGTACCGCGAAGGGCCCTCCTCCCAGGACGGGAGGAGGGCCCTTCGGCGTTTGCCCGGCGGCGCCGGGCACGAGGCAGGGGGCCCACCGATCGGCGGGCCCCCTTGGGTACTGCGGCTCTCGTGCTCACGATGACGGCCGGCGGCCGTCTGCGGACCCGACGGGTCCCGAGCGATCAGATCATCATTGAGGATGGTCAGATAAGGGTGACGTTCTCCGCCTGCGGGCCCTTCGGACCCTGGGTGACGTCGAAGCTGACCGCCTGGTTCTCCTCCAGCGAGCGGAAACCGCTCGCGTTGATGGCGGAGTAGTGGACGAAGACGTCGGGGCCGCCGCCATCCTGGGCGATGAAGCCGAAGCCCTTCTCAGCGTTGAACCACTTGACGGTTCCCTGAGCCATGCCGTTCTCCTTGCGAGGGACGTGTCGGGGCCACACCGTGTGGCACCCGGTCCGCTGCGCTGATCGCCCTGCCTCCGGACGGGCCCGGAGTTTTTCGATATTGCTGAAAAACTACGAAAAGCCTGCGGTTACATGCTCCGCAGGCTTCAAGTACTGCAAGGGGAATCAAACTGCAACTGAGGGCAACGCTAGCATGCGGCTGCTGTGACGACCAGGGGTGACTTGCGGGCTGGACAGCGCGTGTCGTAAGGCCGTTGTGACGCTCGGTGCGGCGTGTCGGGGCGCCTCCCGGAAGGGCGGTGCGGGGCTCGCGGAGCGGCGGGCATACCCTGCGGGGAGGCGCACGAACAGCAAGGGAGCGGCGCAGTGGCAGTACCGGAAGCGGAAACGCGGGAGCCCCAGGAGAACACCCCGGTCCGGCCCCGGGTCGGGCATATTCAGTTCCTCAACTGCGTACCCCTCTACTGGGGACTGGCCAGGACCGGCAATCTGCTCGATCTGGACCTCACCAAGGACACGCCGGAGAAGCTGAGCGATCAGCTGGTCGGCGGATCCCTGGACATCGGCCCGATCACCTGTGTGGAGTACCTGCGGCACGCGGACGAACTGCTGGTGCTCCCGGACATCGCCGTGGGCAGCGACGGCCCGGTGATGTCCTGCGTGATCGTCAGCAAACTGCCGCTGTCCGAGCTGGACGGCCGGCGGGTCGCGCTCGGCTCCACCAGCCGCACCTCCGTCCGGCTCGCCCGGTTGCTGCTGGAGGAGCGCGAAGGGGTGCGGCCGGAGTACTTCAGCTGCCCGCCCGACCTGGACGCGATGCTCGCCGAGGCCGACGCGGCCGTGCTGATCGGCGACCCGGCGCTGCGCGCCTACCTGGGGCAGGCGGCCGAGCAGGGCCTCGCCGTGCACGACCTGGGCGAGATGTGGAAGGAGTGGACCGGGCTGCCGTTCGTCTTCGCCGTCTGGGCCGTCCGCCGCGACTTCGCCGAGCGGCGCCCCGGGCTGACCGCGGCCGTGCACCGGGCCTTCCTGGAGTCCCGGGACCTCTCGCTGGTCGAGGCCCGCGAGGTGGCCGAGCAGGCGGCCCGCTGGGAGGCCTTCGACGCGGAGGTGCTGGAGCGGTACTTCAGCGAGGCGCTGGACTTCTCGCTCGGCGAGCGGCAGCTGGCCGGGGTCGCCGAGTTCGCCCGGCGGGTCGCGCACGACAGTGGCTTCGCCCCCGACGTGGCCGTCCGGCTGCTGGAGGCCGTCCT
>NZ_BAAAKJ010000218.1:0-13104 GCF_039527695.1 Kitasatospora putterlickiae | reverse complement strand
GGGCGGCCGGCGGCGGCCGGATCAGCCCGGAGGAGGCGCTGGAGCTCTACCGCTCCGCCCCGCTGCACGCGCTCGGCTCGGCGGCCGACGCGGTGCGCCGCCGCCGTTACGCCGGTACCGAGCACATCGCGACGTACATCATCGAGCGCAACATCAACTACACCAACGTCTGCGTGACGGCGTGCAGGTTCTGCGCCTTCTACGTGCCGCCGAAGAGCGACAAGGGCTGGTCCCGCGACCTCGACGAGATCCTCCGCCGCTGCGCCGAGACCGTCGAGCTGGGCGGCACCCAGATCATGTTCCAGGGCGGCCACCACCCGGACTACGGCGTCGAGTACTACGAGCGCGCCTTCTCGGCGATCAAGGCGGACTTCCCGCAGCTGGTGATCCACTCGCTGGGCGCGTCCGAGGTCGACCACATGGCCCGGATCTCCGGCGTCCCGGTCGAGGAGGCGATCACCCGGATCCACCGGGCCGGTCTGGACTCCTTCGCCGGCGCCGGCGCCGAGCTGCTGCCGGAGCGCCCGCGCAAGGCGATCGCGCCGCTCAAGGAGTCCGGCGAGCGCTGGCTGGAGATCATGGAGACCGCCCACGGCCTCGGTGTGGAGTCCACCTCCACCATGCTGATGGGCACCGGCGAGACCAACGCCGAGCGGATCGAGCACCTGCGGATGATCCGCGACGTGCAGGACCGCACCGGCGGCTTCCGTGCCTTCATCCCGTACACCTACCAGCCGCAGAACAACCACCTGAAGGGGTCGACCCAGGCGACCGTCTTCGAGTACCTGCGGATGATCGCCATCGCCCGGCTGTTCCTCGACAACGTCGCCCACATCCAGGGCTCCTGGCTGACCACCGGCAAGGAGGCGGGCCAGCTGTCGCTGCACTACGGCGCGGACGACCTCGGCTCGGTCATGCTGGAGGAGAACGTGGTCTCGGCGGCCGGCGCCAAGCACCGCTCCAACCTCACCGAGCTGATCCACCTGATCCGGGCCGCCGACCGCGTCCCCGCGCAGCGCTCGACCACCTACGAGCACCTGCGGGTGCTGGACGACCCGGCCAACGACCCGGTCGACCCGCGGGTCGCCTCGCACATCGCCTCCACCGCGATCGAGGGCGGCACCGCGCACCCCGAGCTGAAGATCCTCGACAACGGCTGAGGTCCCGTTCCGCCGTGCTGACCCTGCACCGGGCCGCCCTCGTGCTGCCCGACCCGGCCGATCCCGCCGCCCCGTCGTACGCCGACGGGGCGGTGCTGGTGCGTGACGAGCTGGTCGAGGCGGTCGGCCCGTACGCCGCCCTGGCGGCGGCGCACCCGTCCGCCCGGGTCCGGGACTGGGGCGACGCGCTGCTCACGCCGGGCCTGCGCAACCCGTTCGGGCACTGGTTGCTGGAGCGGGCGTACCATCCGGACCCGCGCGAAGAGGTCGGGGACGAGCCGGTGCCGGACGGGCTGGCGGGGGAGCGGGACGAGACGCGCTGCGGGGCGAGTGCCCGGCGCGGGCTGCAGCGGATGCTGGGCTCCGGTGTGACGGCGGTCGCCGGGCCGTTCGAGCGTGCCCCGGTGCGGACGGCGGTGGCCCGCTCGGGGCTGGTCGTGCTGCCGGGGACCGGGGCGGACGCGGGGGCCGGGCCGCTGGACCCGCTGGCGGTGCTGCCGCCGGCGGAGGCGGTGCACGGCCGGGTGGCCGTCGGGGGACGGGCGGACTTCGCGGTGTTCGCGCGGGGGGCCGGCGGGGCGGACGGTCCGCTCGCCGGGAGCTGCCGGGCCACGGTGCTGGCCGGCCGGCTGCTGTTCCGGCGGCGCTGAGCGCGTCGGCCGGCTTCGCCCCGGTCGCATCCTACTCGCCGGTAGTCGCGCCGTCCGACCCGGTGCCCTCGTACTCCCTTGCGACGTCCGGGACTTGCTTCGTACGCCACTGAACTGCGGGTTCGTCCCGGTGGCCTGATTGACCCTTCGCCGTGACCTGAGGGCCCGCCAGCGGATAGCATCCCGCTCAGTTCACTCCGCACCCTCACCACACCTCGCCCGTGCCCGCGGGCGGCGGGGCCCCGTCCCAGGCCCCGAACGCAAGCCAGGACAGGAACCATGCGATCCGCGACCGTCCCCCCGCAGCGATCCCCGCGGTTGGGCCGTGGCTGGTACGTCACCGCCGTGCTCAGCGCCGTGCTGGCCGTCGGAATGTGCCTGCTGGGTTGGCGTCAGGCCGAGCAGGCCGACCGGATCGGGGCCCACCCGGTGCGGGTCGAGGGCGTGGTGACCCAGCTGCCGAACGGTGGCGGCTCCTACAGCACCGTCAGCTACCAGGCGGCCGGTCAGCACCACACCGCCACCGCGCTGCCGCTGGCCGAGGGCGTCAGGGTCGGGGAGACCGTCTGCCTTGAGCACGCCGCCGACGAGCCGAAGGCCGTGCGGATCTGCGGCGACACCTACCCGCAGCCGGTCGGCGTCGGGCTGGCCCGGCTCAGCGTGCCGGTGGCGGTGCTGATGTTCGCCGTCTGCATGCTGCGGATCCGGCGGCACCGCCGGGCGGTGGCCGTCCGGAGCGGGCAGAACCGCTTCGCCACCACGGTCGCCCTGGCGACCGGGGCGCTGGCCGACGGGATGCCGGCGATAACGCAGGGAAAGCGCTCGCGGCGGCGGCGCCGCGCGGGCGGGCGACGCGGCCTGCACTGAGCCCGGAGCGCCCGGAAGACGCCCCCTTGCCCGGATCGTCGGGGCCAGGGTGAACAATGGGGGGCGTGACCCGAGCCTCCCTGGACAAGCAGCCGCACGAAGTCGCCGCGATGTTCGACGACGTCGCGGCCAAGTACGACCGCACCAACGACGTTCTCTCGCTCGGCCAGGCCCGCGCCTGGCGCCGCGCGGTGGCCGAGGCGGTGGCCGCCGGTCCGGGGGACGTCGTGCTCGACCTCGGGGCCGGCACCGGCACCTCCTCGCTGCCCTTCGCGGAGGCCGGGGCGCGGGTCGTCCCGTGCGACTTCTCGGTCGGCATGCTCGCCGAGGGCAAGCGACGCCACCCCGAGCTGGCGCTGACCGCCGGGGACGCCACCCGGCTGCCGTTCGCCGACGGCACCTTCGACTCGGTGACGATCTCCTTCGCGCTGCGCAACGTGCACGACACCGACGCGGCGCTGGGCGAGATGCTCCGGGTCACCAAGCCCGGCGGCAAGCTGGTCATCTGCGAGTTCTCCACGCCGACCTGGACGCCGTTCCGGACGGTCTACACCGAGTACCTGATGCGCGCGCTGCCGCCGGTCGCCACCGCGGTCAGCAGCAACCCGGACGCGTACGTCTACCTCGCCGAGTCGATCCGGGAGTGGCCCGACCAGCCGGCGCTGGCCGCCCGGCTGCAGGAGGCCGGCTGGTCCAAGGTGGCCTGGCGCAACCTGACCGGCGGGATCGTCGCGCTGCACCGGGCCTACAAGGTCTGACCGTCCGCGGCTCCGGTGCCGTAGCGCCCGGCCGCGGCCCCTCCGCGGCTCATAGACTCGTCCAAGCCCAGCCGCGCCGGCCCCCGCCGGCCGGCCGACCCCCAGCAGGAGTGTGCCCACCGTGTCCGAGACCGCCGTTGACCTGAGCGCAGGCGTTGTGGAGAGCACCGCGGACGTCATCGTGGTCGGCGCGGGCCCGGCCGGGTCCACCACCGCGTACCACCTCGCCCAGGCGGGCCTGGACGTGCTCCTGCTGGAGAAGACCAGCTTCCCCCGGGAGAAGGTCTGCGGCGACGGCCTCACCCCCCGGGCCACCAAGCAACTGGTGGACATGGGCATCGACGTGTCCACCGAGAACGGCTGGCTGCACAACAAGGGCCTGCGGATCATCGGCGGCGGGGTCCGGCTGGAGCTGGACTGGCCCGAGCTGTCGGCCTTCCCGGACTACGGCCTGGTCCGCAAGCGCGCCGACTTCGACGAGCTGCTCGCGCGTCAGGCGGAGAAGGCCGGGGCCCGGCTCTACGAGCGCTGCAACGTCAGCGGCCCGGTGCTGGACGAGCGGACCGGCCGGATCGTCGGGGTCACCGCCAAGCTCGGCGACGAGAAGCGGCCGGTGACCTTCCGGGCCCCGCTGGTGGTGGCCGCCGACGGCAACTCGACCCGGCTCTCGCTCGCCATGGGGCTGCACCGCCGGGAGGACCGCCCGATGGGCGTCGCCTACCGCACCTACTTCACCTCCCCGCGCCACGACGACGACTACCTGGAGTCCTGGCTGGAGCTGTGGGACACCCGGGACGGGCAGCGCAAGCTGCTGCCCGGCTACGGCTGGGTCTTCGGCATGGGCGACGGCACCTCCAACGTCGGCCTCGGCATCCTCAACTCCTCGCCGGCCTTCGGCGAGCTGGACTGGCGCGAGGTGCTCAAGGCCTGGTGCGCGAGCATGCCGCGGGAGTGGGGCTACACGCCGGAGAACATGACCGACCCGATCCGGGGCGCGGCCCTGCCGATGGCCTTCAACCGGCAGCCGCACTACACCCGGGGCCTGCTGCTGGTCGGCGACGCGGGCGGCATGGTCAACCCGTTCAACGGCGAGGGCATCGCCTACGCGATGGAATCCGGCCAGATCGCCGCGGGAGTGATCGTCCAGGCCCTCGCGCGGGTGACCGACGGCGGCCGGGAGCGCGCGCTGCAGGCCTACCCGCGCATCCTCAAGGACGTCTACGGCGGCTACTACACGCTCGGCCGGGCCTTCGTGAAGCTCATCGGCAACCCGAAGGTGATGCAGCTCGCCACCCAGCGCGGGCTGACCCACCCGATGCTGATGAGGTTCGTCCTCAAGCTCCTCGCCAACCTCACCGACCCGCAGGGCGGCGACGCCATGGACCGCGTCATCAACGGCCTGGCCAAGGTCGCGCCGAACGCCTGACCGGTGCCGGCCGCCGGCCGTCAGTCGCGCGGGGTGCGGCTGGCGGCGGAGCGCCGCTC
The DNA here is from genome assembly GCF_039527695.1 of Kitasatospora putterlickiae. Taxonomy (NCBI): domain Bacteria; kingdom Bacillati; phylum Actinomycetota; class Actinomycetes; order Kitasatosporales; family Streptomycetaceae; genus Kitasatospora; species Kitasatospora putterlickiae. The sequence continues at coordinate 8,184 of NZ_BAAAKJ010000218.1, read as the reverse complement.
GACGTAGGCGAGACGGTCGGCGAAGACCCGGGCCGCGTCCGGGGTGAGCGTGCGCAGGGCGACCAGGGCGGAGAAGACCACGTCGCACAGCTCGTGCTGGACGTCCTCCCAGCTGTGGGTGACGCCCTTGCGCGGGTTCTGGCCGGTGGCGCCGATCACGGCGGCGCTCACCTCGCCGACCTCCTCGGTGAGCTTGAGGATGCGGGCCAGCCGCTCCTCCCGCGGGGGGAGCGGGCTCTCCTCGTCGAGCCAGGCGACCAGCTGGTCGACGCTTTCCCAGATCCTGCTGTCCATGCGGTGCCGCTCCCGTACGGTGTCGGTGGCCCGTCGTCGGGCCCGCTCCACCGTACGGGAGTCCGGCGGGCGGCTCAGCGGGCGGAGATCTTCACGTTGCGGATGTTCACCGGCAGCGTCGGGAAGCCGTCGCCGGGGCTGTTCTGGTCGTCCTCGCCGCCGGCGGCGATCCGCCGCAGCACGTCCAGGCCCTCGGTGACCCGGCCGAACGGGGTGTAGGCGGGGGAGAGCTTGGTGTCCTTCCAGACGAAGAAGAACTGGCTGCCGTTGGTGTCGGGCCCCGCGTTGGCCATGGCGACGGTGCCGGCCGGGTAGGTGGCGCCCTCCAGGTTCTCGTCCGGGAAGGAGTAGCCCGGGCCGCCGCTGCCGGTCCCGGTCGGGTCGCCGCACTGCAGCACGAAGAGCCGCTGGGTGGTGAGCCGGTGGCAGTGGCTGCGGTCGAAGTAGTCGCGCTCGGCGAGGAACCGGAACGAGAAGGTGGTGCAGGGGGCCTTGTCGGTGAGCGCCTGGAAGGTGATCGCGCCCTGGGAGGTCTTCAGGGTCGCCTTGTACGGCTTGGCCGCCTTCCGGGCGTCGAAGACCGGGATGCCCTTGAAGTTGTCGGCGGGGACGGCCGGGGTGTAGGCGCAGGTGACCCCGGCCGCGCCGGTGCCGGAACCGGTCGACGGGGTGTCCGCGACGGCGGTGCCGGTGCTCGCGACGAGCGGCAGGACGGTGGCGGCGGCGATCAACGCCCAGTGCTTGCGCGTCACTTGACTGGCCTTCCGAGGGGTGGGGGACGGCTGGCTTGGCATGGCGACATCATCCACGGCGGGGTGGAGATCCGGTAGGGGGCGGGAAACCGTTGATCCGGACCGGGCCGGTGCGCGAGGACGGCGGACCGCGGGCCCCGGTCGAAGGCCGCTCGCGCGCTTGTGAACGAAGGGTCAAGCGCGCGTGCGCGGAGCCGCCACCCCTGCGGGTGAGCCGCCATAACACGTCAAGGCGACGCCCAGAAATTTGCTCCCGGCGAGGCATAGTTGATATAGGTACGCGGCCCTGACCAGCCGCTTCGCAGATAAATGCGACTGCTTGTGACCATTTGACTTCTATGCGTTGACAAATCTCGTCATGCTCACCTTCGTCATGATTCGCAAGGTGGCGGAGATCACAAAGATCGTCCTGAACTGCGTGTCGCAGATCACAAGCGGACGGGCATAGGATGCGCTCGTTCCAGGCTTTGTGAACTGCCTCACATGGGGTGGATCCGGGGAACTGGAACGCCGGGTTCACCGCAGCGTGACCCGTCGGTTCCGATCTGCAGTCAAGGACGACTGGACGGAGGGAGCGGGGGCTATGAATGCCTACGCGCCGATCCTCGTACTCGGTGCCATCGCGGCGGCGTTCGCGGTCGGCTCCGTCGTGATGGCCTCACTGACCGGCCCCAAGCGCTACAACCGGGCCAAGCTGGAGGCGTACGAGTGCGGCATCGAGCCGACCCCGCAGCCCGTGGGCGGCGGTCGGTTCCCGATCAAGTACTACCTGACGGCGATGCTCTTCATCGTCTTCGACATCGAGATCGTCTTCCTCTACCCGTGGGCCGTGAGCTTCGACGCCCTGGGGATCTTCGGGCTGGTCGAGATGCTCCTGTTCATCGCCACCGTCTTCGTCGCCTACGCCTACGTCTGGCGCCGCGGCGGTCTGGAGTGGGACTGACCGCTGACTTTGTGAACGTGCGGACAAGCCAACGGACTTGAGGGCATTGAGAGGGATCTGATGGGAATCGAGGAGAAGCTGCCGAGCGGCTTTCTGCTCACGACCGTGGAGACGGCCGCCGGCTGGGTGCGCAAGTCGTCGCTCTTCCCCGCCACCTTCGGGCTGGCCTGCTGCGCGATCGAGATGATGACCACCGGCGCCGGCCGCTACGACCTGGCCCGGTTCGGCATGGAGGTGTTCCGGGGCTCGCCCCGGCAGGCCGACCTGATGATCGTGGCGGGCCGGGTGAGCCAGAAGATGGCCCCGGTGCTGCGCCAGGTCTACGACCAGATGGCCAATCCGAAGTGGGTCATCTCGATGGGCGTCTGCGCCTCGTCGGGCGGGATGTTCAACAACTACGCGATCGTGCAGGGCGTCGACCACATCGTCCCGGTGGACATCTACCTGCCCGGCTGTCCGCCCCGCCCGGAGATGCTGATGGACGCGATCCTGAAGCTGCACGACAAGATCCAGCACGAGCCGCTCGGCGCGAACAAGCGCCGCGCCGAGGAGCTGGGCGAGGCGCTCGCGCTGCAGGCGACCCCGGTGAGCGAGATGCGGGGGCTGCTGCGATGAACGACCAGGTACCCGAGACCCGCCGCGAGCGGCCGCACCGCGAGATCCCGGTCGAGGTGGTCGGCCGCCGGCAGGGCATGTTCGGCGCGCAGGGCAGCGGCGACACCTCCGGCTTCGGCGGGCTGGTCGCCCCGATCGCCCTGCCGCCGGCCGCCGAGCGCCCGTACGGCGGCTGGTTCGACGAGGTCGCCGACGAGCTGGAGGGCGCCCTGGAGGAGCAGGGCCTCGACCCGGCCGAGGTGATCGAGAAGACCGTCGTCGACCGCGCCGAGCTCACCTTCCACGTCGCCCGCGAGCACCTGCTGCGCACCGCCCGCACCCTGCGCGACGACCCGGCGCTGCGCTTCGAGCTCTGCCTCGGGGTGAGCGGCGTGCACTACCCGGGCGACCAGGGCCGCGAACTGCACGCGGTCTACCACCTGCGCTCGATCACCCACGGCCGGCTGATCCGGCTGGAGGTCACCGCGCCGGACGCCGACCCGCGCGTCCCGTCCGTGGTCAGCGTCTACCCGACCAACGACTGGCACGAGCGCGAGGCCTACGACTTCTTCGGCCTGGTCTTCGAGGGCCACCCGGCGCTCACCCGGATCATGATGCCGGACGACTGGCTGGGGCACCCGCAGCGCAAGGACTACCCGCTCGGCGGCATCCCCGTCGAGTACAAGGGCGCCCAGATCCCGGCGCCCGACCAGCGGAGGTCGTACAGCTGATGAACACCCAGCACTACGAGGAGACGCACCGGGACGGCACCGCCGAGGCGGGTGCCCGGGACACCACCGAGGGCCGGGTCTTCACGGTCACCGGCGGCGACTGGGGCGAGGTGGTGGAGGCCGTCGGCCGGGCCGACGACGAGCGCATCATCGTCAACATGGGCCCGCAGCACCCCTCCACCCACGGGGTGCTGCGGCTGATCCTGGAGATCGACGGCGAGACGGTGACGGAGGCCCGCTGCGGCATCGGCTACCTCCACACCGGCATCGAGAAGAACATGGAGTTCCGCAGCTGGGTCCAGGGCACCACCTTCGTGACCCGGATGGACTACCTGACCCCGCTGTTCAACGAGACCGCCTACTGCCTGGCGGTCGAGAAGCTGCTCGGCATCACCGACGACGTCCCCGAGCGGGCCGACGTCATCCGGGTGCTGATGATGGAGCTCAACCGGATCACCTCGCACCTGGTCTGCCTGGCCACCGGCGGCATGGAGATCGGCTCCACCACGCTGATGATCTACGGCTTCCGCGACCGCGAGCTGATCCTGGACATCTTCGAGCTGGTCACCGGCCTGCGGATGAACCACGCGTACGTCCGCCCCGGAGGCCTCGCCCAGGACCTGCCGCCCGGCGCGGTCGACCAGATCCGCGAGGCCGTGAAGACCTTCCGCTCCCGGATGCACGAGTACGACAAACTCGCCACCGGCAACCCGGTGTTCAAGGCCCGCCTGGTCGACGTCGGCTTCCTCGACCTGCCCGGCTGCCTCGCCCTCGGCGCCACCGGCCCGATCCTGCGCGCCACCGGCCTGCCGCACGACCTGCGCAAGACCGACCCGTACTGCGGCTACGAGAACTACGACTTCGAGGTCGCGATCGCCGACGGCGCCGACTCCTACGGCCGCTTCCTGATCCGCCTGGAGGAGATGAAGCAGTCGCTGCGGATCGTCGAGCAGTGCCTGGACCGGCTGCGCCCGGGCCCGGTCATGGTGGCCGACAAGAAGATCGCCTGGCCGGCCCAACTCGCCGTCGGCCCGGACGGCATGGGCAACTCCCTCGACCACATCCGGAAGATCATGGGCACCTCCATGGAGGCCCTGATCCACCACTTCAAGCTGGTCACCGAGGGCTTCCGGGTCCCGGCCGGCCAGGCCTACGCGGCGGTCGAGTCGCCCAAGGGCGAGCTGGGCGTGCACGTGGTCAGCGACGGCGGCACCCGCCCGTACCGGGTCCACTTCCGGGACCCGTCGTTCACCAATCTGCAGACGATGGCGGCGATGTGCGAGGGCGGCCAGGTGGCCGACGTCATCGTCGCGGTGGCCGGGATCGACCCGGTGATGGGAGGCGTGGACCGGTGACAGACGTCCAACTGGGGATGCCGGCGCTGCCGGCCAGGCCGTACCCCGAGGAGGTGCGCGCCCGGCTGGCCGCCGACGCCGCGGAGCTGATCGGCCGCTACCCGGTGGCCCGGTCCGCCCTGCTGCCGCTGCTGCACCTGGTGCAGGCCGAGGAGGGGTTCGTCAGCCCGGCCGGCATCCGGTTCTGCGCGGAGCAGCTTGACCTCACCACCGCCGAGGTCACCGCCGTCGCCACCTTCTACACCATGTACCGGCGCCGGCCCGCTGGCGAGTACCACGTCGGCGTCTGCACCAACACCCTGTGCGCGGTGCTCGGCGGCGACCAGATCTTCGCCGAACTCCAGGAGCACCTCGGGATCGCCAACAACGAGACCACCGGGGACGGCCGGATCTCGATCGAGCACATCGAGTGCAACGCGGCCTGCGACTACGCGCCCGTGGTGATGGTCAACTGGGAGTTCTTCGACAACCAGACGCCGGAGAGCGCCAAGCGGCTGGTCGACGACCTGCGCGCGGGCCGCGAGGCCGTCCCCACCCGGGGCGCCCGGCTCTGCTCCTTCAAGGAGACCGCCCGGATCCTGGCCGGCTTCCCCGACGAGCGCCCCGGCGCCGTCGACGAGTCCGGCGCCGGCGGCGCCCCCTCGCTGGCCGGCCTGCGGCTGGCCCGCGGCGAGGCCCTGCCCGGCACCGGCGGCACCCGCGTCGTCTCCCCCCGCCACGAGGGCACCGGCCAGGAAGGGAACGAAGCGTGATGACCTCCGCCGAGCCGGCCGAGAAGCTGCTCACCCCCGTGCTGTCCGCCTCCTGGGACGACAGCCGCCCCTGGAGCCTCGCCACCTACCGCCGGCACGCCGGGTACGAGGGACTGCGGGCCGCCCTCGCCATGGCCCCGGACGACGTGATCGCCCTGGTCAAGGACGCCGGACTGCGCGGTCGCGGCGGCGCGGGCTTCCCCACCGGGATGAAGTGGCAGTTCATCCCGCAGAACGACGGCAAGCCGCACTACCTGGTGGTCAACGCGGACGAGTCCGAGCCGGGCACCTGCAAGGACATCCCGCTGCTGTTCGCCAACCCGCACTCGCTGATCGAGGGCATGATCATCGCGTCCTACGCGATCCGCTGCGACCACGCCTTCATCTACCTGCGCGGCGAGGTCGTCCCGGTGCTGCGCAGGCTCCAGGCCGCCGTCGCCGAGGCCTACGCGGCCGGGCTGCTCGGCAAGGACGTCCTCGGCTCCGGCCTCGACCTGGACATCACCGTCCACGCCGGCGCCGGCGCGTACATCTGCGGCGAGGAGACCGCGCTGCTCGACTCGCTGGAGGGGCGCCGCGGCCAGCCCAGGCTGCGCCCGCCGTTCCCGGCCATCGCCGGCCTCTACGCCTGCCCGACCGTGGTCAACAACGTCGAGTCGATCGCCTCGGTGCCGCCGATCCTGGCCCGGGGCAAGGACTGGTTCAAGGGCCTGGGCACCGAGAAGTCCCCCGGCTTCACGCTCTACTCGCTCTCCGGCCACGTCACCAACCCCGGCCAGTACGAGGCCCCGCTCGGCATCACGCTGCGCCAGCTGCTCGACATCAGCGGCGGCGTCCGCCCCGGCCACCGGCTCAAGTTCTGGACCCCGGGCGGCTCCTCCACCCCGATGTTCACCGACGAGCACCTCGACGTCCCGCTCGACTACGAGGGCGTCGGCGCGGCCGGTTCGATGCTCGGCACCAAGGCCCTGCAGATCTTCGACGAGACGACCTGCGTGGTCCGCGCGGTCACCCGCTGGACGGAGTTCTACGCCCACGAGTCCTGCGGCAAGTGCACCCCCTGCCGCGAGGGCACCTACTGGCTGGTCCAGTTGCTCAAGCGGATCGAGGCCGGCCAGGGCGCCGAGGGCGACCTCGACAAGCTCCTGGACATCGCCGACAACATCAACGGCAAGTCCTTCTGCGCCCTGGGCGACGGCGCGGCCAGCCCGATCGTCTCCTCGCTCCAGCACTTCCGGGCCGAGTACGAGCAGCACCTCGCCGAGCGCCGCTGCCCGTTCGACCCGGCCGCCTCCACCGTCTGGGCCGACGGCCCCCGCCCCGGCCACCAGTCCGCCACCGAAAGGGAGGTGCACGCGTGACGATCACAGAACCCTCCACCTCCACGGGCGGCCAGGCCGCGGTCGAGCTGGTCACGCTCACCATCGACGGCGTCGAAGTGCAGGTCCCCAAGGGGACGCTGGTGATCCGGGCCGCCGAGCAGATCGGCACCCAGGTCCCGCGCTTCTGCGACCACCCGCTGCTCGACCCGGCCGGCGCCTGCCGGCAGTGCATCGTGGAGATCGAGGGCCAGCGCAAGCCGGTCGCCTCGTGCACCATCCCGGTCGCCGAGGGCATGGTGGTCCGCACCCAGCTCAGCTCGCCGGTCGCCGAGAAGGCCCAGCGCGGCGTGATGGAGCTGCTGCTGATCAACCACCCGCTGGACTGCCCGGTCTGCGACAAGGGCGGCGAGTGCCCGCTGCAGAACCAGGCGATGTCCACCGGTGACACGGACTCCCGCTTCGAGGGGATGAAGCGCACCTACGAGAAGCCGGTGCCGATCAGCAGCCAGGTGCTGCTGGACCGCGAGCGCTGCGTGCTCTGCGCCCGCTGCACCCGGTTCTCCCAGCAGATCGCCGGGGACCCGTTCATCGACCTGGTCGAGCGCGGCGCCCTCCAGCAGGTCGGCACCGGCGAGGGCGACGACTTCGAGTCGTACTTCTCCGGCAACACCATCCAGATCTGCCCGGTCGGCGCCCTCACCTCGGCGGCCTACCGTTTCCGCTCCCGCCCGTTCGACCTGGTCTCCTCGCCGAGCGTCTGCGAGCACTGCTCGTCCGGCTGCGCCCAGCGCACCGACCACCGGCGCGGCAAGGTGCTGCGCCGGCTGGCCGGCGAGGACCCGGCGGTCAACGAGGAGTGGAACTGCGACAAGGGCCGGTTCGCGTTCCGCTACGCCCAGCAGCGCGACCGGATCACCGCCCCGCTGGTCCGCCGGGACGGCGAACTCGTCACCGCCTCCTGGCCGGAGGCGCTGGCGGCCGCCGCCGAGGGGCTGCGCGAGGCCCGCACCGGCGTGCTCACCGGCGGCCGGGTCACCGTCGAGGACGCCTACGCCTACGCCAAGTTCGCCCGGGTGGTGCTCGGCACCAACGACGTGGACTTCCGGGCCCGCCCGCACAGCGGCGAGGAGACGGCGTTCCTGGCCGCCGCGGTCGCCGGGCAGGGCGTGGACCTCACCGGCGAGGGCGTGACCTACCAGGACCTGGAGGCCGCGCCGGTGGCGCTGCTGGTGGCCCTGGAGCCGGAGGAGGAGTCGCCGATCGTCTTCCTGCGGCTGCGCAAGGCCAACCGCGCGCGCCGGCTCGCGGTCTTCTCGATCGCCGCGCACGCCTCCCGGGGCCTGGCCAAGCTGCACGGGTCGCTGCTGCCCGCAGCCCCCGGCACCGAGGCCGAGTGGCTGGCCGCGCTCGCCGCCGACGAGCCGCTCAACGACGACGCCGG